>JAUVET010000094.1 GCA_030594665.1 Methanosarcinaceae archaeon | reverse complement strand
ACTGGTTTTTGAGATAGTGGCCATATACAGTATAATCAACGACGCGAGCTTCTAATTTAACCGAAGAAAAAGTTGTAACTTGGATATATAATTAAAAACACATGATCTAATGTTGCAAAATAAGTCACATTTCAGAAATCTTTACAAAGAGCGCAAAGGTCGCAAAGAGTAAATTTAATTTGTTTGGTTTTTAACTATAATCAGACTAATATATATTTCATAATGTTTGGAATCCGCCGCCTGCGGCGGGTTGATGCGCGAGGTCCGGTCATGGGTAGCTGAATAATTGCAATCGATCGAGAATCTCTATCGAAATCCCCTACCAAGAATCTCTATCGAAAATCTCTATCGAAATCCCCTATCAAAACAGATGCACCTAAGAGATGGTATTATGCACAACCAATGGATGGACTGCAATTGATTTGTTACCGAAGGTGTGAGGCCGCCAGCAGTTTTATCAATCGTTGCAGTCTATCCGAATTTTTATTCAATGCATTCAGATGTGATTACCCCCAGAAGAAGAATCACTATCAGATAGGTTGTTGGTTTATGCATTATGTTCAAATGAACATAATTCATTATAAAGTTTTCTATATTACACGGGGTGGATATTGTGTAAGTATTCACCTTCTGAAAGTAAGGGACGATAACGAAACTTCAATCGTAATCACGCTTTTTCAATCGTAATCACGCTTTTTCAATCGTTACCCAAAATACACTTCCTTTCCCCGCAGGATTATTTTCAATACCCACCTCTCCGCCATGAAGTTCAACGATCCGTTTGACTATCGCAAGGCCAAGTCCTGTGCCTTTGATCCCTTTTTTATCCACACGCTTGAAGCGCTGGAACAGTTTTGGTTTATCCTCATCCGGGATTCCGAATCCATGATCAGTGACCGAAATTCTCCAGTCGGGGTCAGCATCCTGAATATCTATGATTATACGGCTGCCATCAGGGCTATATTTAATGGCATTTGACAACAGGTTTGAGAACACATCCTCAATTATGGTGTTCGCTTTTGCAAAATACTCGCCATTGGCAAGGAACTCGATCTTAATATCCTTATCTATCGCCGGTTGTGTAAAATTATCAACAACATTTTTGAAAATCACACCAATATCATTGCGCACGAATTCAAGCTCCTCTGTGCTTTCAAGTTTTGCAAACTTCGATGCTGTTTCTATAAGTTTGATGAGCTTTTCGTTATTATTGTAGACCTTATTGAGCAGCTCTTTGTGTTTCTCGTTGGTTTCCATGGTCAACAATACATCTGTAAAACCCCGGACAAGTCCTGCGGGATTTAGTAGGTCATGGCGCAGTATGTCTGTAAACAGGTCTTTTAACTGGTTGGATTTTTCAAGTTGCCCGGAGTATTCCTGAAGTTCCTGTGCCATATTCTGAACCATGATGTATGATTGGGCATTGTTAATTGCAATTCCGAACTGGCTTACAACTCTTTGTAAGAACTTTTGGGTTTCCTCCGGGACATCCGTCAGGAATTCGATCAAGATCGTTCCAAGCATGTTCTTGTGAAAAACGATTGGAACACTCATTATGGTTTTCGGAGCAAGTTCCATAAGTCCAAGTTCAACTTCGTATTCTCCATCTTGCGGCATGTCTGTGATGATAAATGTTTTGCGCTCAAGCGCTGTTTCCCCGGGAATACCTTCGCCAAGTTCAAAAACTTTAGTCAACAATTCTTTTTTAACTGCATGGGATGCGGCTGGTTTTAACACATTTGCTTCTGCATCGTAAAGATATATTATTCCAGAAGGTGATTTCAAGTGTTTTATAATTTCATTCAACCCTTCTTTAAGCATGGTGTTCAGGTCTATATGTGCGTTCAACACAGTCATGATCTGATTGTATGAAGACTCCCTCTCCTGCTGTATCCTCAATTCCTCGGTGCGCTTCTCCACCATTACTTCCATGTTTTCGGTGTATTTTACAACTTCATTTTCAAGTCGTTTGTGCTCTGTCATATCCCAGGCAACGGCAAAAACACCTTTGACGTGTCCATCCATATTAGTAAAAACGGTTGCATTATAAGATACCTGAATTTCTTTACCTGCCCGGGAGACCAGTGTGAGTTCATAGTCCCTCACCATCCTGTTAACAAGCGTTTTCTTGATACCGTCTGATGCTTTTTCAGGATCTGTAAAATAGATTTTAAAAGGAGTACCAATGAGTTCATCTCGTGAACTCCCTGTAATTCGCACCATCTGCTCGTTCACATCAGTGATTAAACCATCGATGTCCGTTGTCAGCATTGAATCGATACTGGCTTCAATAAGTCCGCGATTATATCTTTGAAGTTCTTCCAGTTCTTCGATCTTCTGTTCCAATTGCGATATTTCTACCATGTATTGTCCCACATAATATTTGACCAAGAACTAAAAAAAGGTTTCGGGGCTACACAGGGCTATACAATATATATGTATGTATATACAATTGCAAATAAAAGCGATCGACATTACAACATTCAAAATTATAATAAAAGTTTGGTGGGATAGCGCGGATTTGAACCGCAGTCCAAGCGTCCCAAACGCTCGAGGATCGACCAGGCTACCCTACTATCCCAGAAAGGTATCCTCGCAATAGATTTTATTGGTTAAAAAGGTTACGTAACAAATAGGAGACATCTCATTTTGTGAAATTGACCGGGTACAACAATCATGCACCTGCACGCCCAAAAAACCGCCCTCCAATATCGATTATGGACAATGCATAAACGATTATCACAGCCATTAATCGCATGATTGGGATATCCGATGCCCCAAACAGTGCCCATCCCATATAGGCGGTCTGGAATGAGTGCTTCATGTAACTTTCTGCCACTGCTTAACCCCAGCGTTTGTAAATCTCATTCTCGATCCCGATCTGGTCGAGTGCGCGTCCGACCATGATATTGACCAGATCGTCGATCGTTTGCGGTTTTGAATAAAATCCCGGGCTTGCAGGAAGTATAATTGCACCGGCTTGCTGCGCCCGTAGCATGTTATCAAGATGAATGCGGCTGAGCGGGGTTTCACGTGTCATCAGGATCAGTTTGCGTCCTTCCTTTAAGCACACATCTGCCGCCCGTGTCATAAGATTATCCGAGATGCCGCCTGCAATGGAACCCAACGTCTTCATGCTGCATGGTGCGATGATCATTCCATCGAATATGTGTGATCCGCTTGCGATCGATGCAGTAAAATCTTTTTCGCCGTATACATCTGATGCAAGTTCCTCGACTTCAAGAGGCGAATGATCGGTCTCTATCCGTATGATCTGTTTTGCAGATATTGATATCACAAGATGTGTCCGGATCTTCATATCAGCAAGAACTTCCAACAACCTGATACCATATTGCACTCCGGATGCACCACTTATCCCAACTACGATTTCCATGAAGCTGTCCCCATTTTCCACTTTATTTATAATTATAGTGAATCTATGAACTTATCTGTCATCTGTTTTGAAGCTACAATTATTTTATCAATTTCATCTTTTGTTATATTACCTAAATGGATGCCGACTATAAAAACCGTTGCTGCCTTTGTAATTTTACTGACGCGCTGCGCACCGTCCAGTGCAATTCCATCATCCCTGTGTCCTGGCAGGCTTATCACGGATGCTGACGCACGACCGCTTTTTTCATCAAATGAACCAACAGCTACAGCACCAACGTGTCCCTCCCCTCCGGTAAGTGTCAATATATGATCGCCTCCGACCTGTTTATGTTCAAGGACCAATTCAGCCCTGCCAGCATTTTGTTTGATCGGCTGCAACATATCCCTTTCACACTCCCTCTCACTCCCACTCTTATAATTCATTCAAACGGAACTGCTTTGTGGTCTTTTTCACTTCAAAGAACTCACGAGCAGCCTTGCCAACGGAATCGCGGTGTTCTTTTGGGGTATACACTCCCATTTTCCAGTTATCCTTATGTGCCCGCTCAAGGGTTGCAACAACATGTGATGCTTCGTCCAGACGAAGCATTTTTCCGTCAACCTTTATCAGCGCTTTCATCTCCGCAATATCAGGAGCCTTTGGTATATCGATCAGCACGTTTTCAGGATCGATCCCTACCATTTCTGCGATCTCAGCCTCAACCCTTTCCACATTACCCCTATGGCGCAACACGTTCTCGCCTACCGATTCAAAACCGACATATAATGCCCGTTTGTACAGCCTGCGTTCATCGAGGCGCTGTGCAAGTTCACCTGCATACCCTTCATCTGCGCGCATGGTCTCAAATAGTCTCGCATCGTTCATCTCACCAAGTTCGAAAGGGTCAAGCGCCTTGTTTTTGATCAGATATTCGATCGCCCGCGTGCACATAGTTTCTGCGATCCTTGAAACGTGATGATAATAGACGGAAGGGTGCATCAAAAAACGTGATACCAGCAAAGATTCGGCGGCTTTCAGACCGCCCGGTGTGACAACGAGTTTGTTTTCGTAAAACTGCATCTCATGGATAAGTCGGACATGGTCTACAAGACCGAATGCAACGCCTGTATAGTGCGCATCCCTGACAAGATAGTCCATACGGTCAACATCGATCTCGCTGCTCAATATCTGCCCGATGGCAGTTTCGCCTTTGATGTGCTTTGCGATATTTGCGGGATTGAGATCATGTTCTTGCAGGATCTCGGATATCTCTTTTCTATTAAGGATGTCTTTAACATCATCATGCTTTCTTCTTGTGTAGCGGCTGATGATGCTTTCCGTTACATGTGAGAGCGGACCGTGTCCGATATCATGCAAAAGGGCAGCGGCGCGAAGTTCGTTTTTTTCGTTGGTGGTCACGGAATCGATCTGTGAGGTTAAAACGGTAGCAAGGTGCATTACACCAATGGAATGTTCAAAACGAGTGTGGTTGGCTCCGGGATAGACGAGGTTTGATAGACCAAGTTGATTTATCCGGCGCAGACGCTGCATGGATGGGGCATCGATGAGTGATAATGCGAGTTTGTCCAGTTCGATGTAACCGTGTACAGGGTCGCGAATGACTTTCATGTTGTTTAAAATGGGTTTTATGGTATAATGGTGTTCCTATAGTCACAGTACTTCCGATTACACATAGTTCCGAGTGTATATAATTTCACAAAATACTTAATTCCCCTTACATTCGGTGTGTTTTTGTTTCCATAGAAAGGCATATTGTGGAAATCAATGGCAACATCGTGAGTAGGGCTATTCGGAATTACTGTTGTAGTTTTGCAATCCCTTCCCGCACAGCAGCAACAGAATCTGACAAAGCCTTTGACTGCTCATCCGTGAGTTGAAGCTCGATGATCTCCTCAACGCCGCCCTTACCCAATTTCACAGGCACACCAAGATACACATCGCTCGCATTATACTCACCCTGCAAATAAGCCGCACAGGGAAGAACCCTTTTTGAGTCCTTGACAACAGCCTCAACCATCTTCGCAACAGATGCGGATGGCGCATAGAATGCACTGCCTGTCTTGAGATAATCAACGATCTCGGCTCCGCCGTTGATGGTACGCTGAACCAGTCGGTCAACAGCCTCCTGTGGCATCAGTTCTGACATTGGAATACCGTAAACTGTTGTGTACTCCGGCACCGGAACCATTGAATCACCATGTCCACCAAGCACCATTGCATCAACATCCCGAACCGAGCAACCGATCTCCATTGCGATGAACGCTGCGAACCTGCTCGAATCAAGCACACCACTCATCCCGAACACACGATTGTGCTCAAATCCTGTTGCTTTGAGTGCAACGTAGGTCATTATATCAAGCGGGTTCGTGACCGTAATAACCGTTGCCTTTGGAGCATATTCTGCAATGTTCCCACAAACCTCTGTTGTGATCTTGCCATTGATAGCCAGCAGATCATCGCGGCTCATACCCGGCTTTCGTGCAATTCCAGCAGTCATAACAACAACATCCGAATCTGCAATGTCTGCGTAATCGGTCGTACCGAGCACATCAACATCATACCCCATAACAGGAGCAGCCTGCATAAGATCAAGAGCCTTACCCTGCGGCAGACCGTCAACAACATCTGTCATAACAAGATCGCCAAGTTGTAATTCCGCAAGACGCTGGACTGTGGTGGCACCCACATTGCCTGCACCGATAACTGTGATTTTTGTCATTTTTAAAACACCTTTTCTCTTAATTTGTGCATAGTAAAAGTGTATATACT
>JAUVET010000183.1 GCA_030594665.1 Methanosarcinaceae archaeon | reverse complement strand
GACCAGAAGCACAAATACTGCCAATGTGACAAGTCCTGCGATCGTGATGACATCTGTGATCCACCGGTCGAGCAGCATCCCCTGCAGCCCGAGCACAGCAAAGCCGCCGATCATCGTGATCGCAAGAATATCGAATATTCGTTCAACAGCAAGCGAAGAGAATCCTGTGGTCAATGAGATATTTTTCATCTTTTTGAGCAGATATGCGCGGACCACATCCCCGATCCGTGCCGGCAGGATCACGTTTGCAGACTGGCTCAACGATATGCACCCGACCAGAAAATTCAGATCCTCCTTCACCCCGATCTGTGCAAGAATCTGCTGATACCGGATGCCGCGCAGGGGCCAGGAGATCAGGTAGACGAGTACGGAAAGCGCAATAAGTGTAGGCGACGCTGTGCGCAGCGTATCTGCAATATCACGCACCCCAATAAGACCTGCAACCAAAAACAAGATCAGGATCGCAAGGATCGAGGTCAGGATGATCTTACGCTTTGTTACCTGCATTAGATACAAATTCCATGTATTTGCTTAATAAGTTGTGGCTGTACCTTGTATTGCTTCAAAAATATATTGTCATCTCTATGGACGTGAGCGTTCCGAAAGGGTATGAGAGCTTTGTAACAAAATCAAGGCACATAACAATCTTAATGGTTTGTTGAAGGGACCGAAATAGAGAGGATTTAAGTGATAAAAATCTTAAGAAGTGTAACCATGGGAATTAAACTCGCATCCGCCTTAATAACCCTGCTGATAGCATCAGCAGTGATGTTTGCAGGATGCATTGAAAAAGACAAATCTACAAAAGTTTCAGAAATCGCCGCCTCGCCAGCATCCACACCAATCATCCTGCCAACATCAACGCCAATACCGACATCGGTTCTGGAAGTTGCGTAGGGTAAAATCGGCTATGGTGAGCAACAAAGCAGCATATACTAATAAAATCATAAAAATGAAGGGCCAGGTAGAGACAATTCATATCCCCGCAGGTCGTATGATCCTCATAGCTACTGCGGCACTCATAGAGGAATATAGCTGCCAGGCATGTGGTGTTTACTATGGATAAATGGACAAAAATAGGTGCGATTGTTGGAGGGGCGTGGGGTTTTGTTAATGGAATTCTTCTTATGCTGGGTTACATAAGTCCTGCCGAACATCATGGAGAGTTCGTGGTACCATACCCTCATGTGCTTTTTCCAGCTTTTATAGTTAATGAGATATTCAAAATTATTGTTCCAATATTACTAATATTGAAAGACACCTTGCCAAATGACATACACCCTCTAATTATCATAATTCCGACAGGATTTTTTATTATCATACTTTCAACTGCTATCGGTTTAGCAATTATGGTTACTATTTATAGTTGTGCAAAAAAAGCTATTTCATATATCTAATATATTAAATAATCAAATGCTGCAATAAACAAATAACGACATTGACAAAACACCTATACATTTATGTGCTCCTAAATAGAGTAGAGATCACGGACGTACCGTTCTCTAAACGAACCTGCCCATCCAGAACTGGCAGTGCCTAAAGCGAGAAAATGGGTGATATCCTATGGCGAATAAACCAACTTTGCTGCTAATTATTTCAGTTTTATTCACATCAATCTTTGTAAGTGGCGCATGTGCAACTGGTTCAAGCACTCTGATTTTCGATTTGGAACCAGTGGCTGGTGATAATAGTGTACACGCACAATCCACACAATCGGCTGAGTTCACACCACTTAATCTTAAACTTGCAAAAACCACTCTTGCGGGAGAGGAGATCGTATGGACGACAAATATCACCGATCCTACTGATGTCGTGCTCAATGTAGATCCCGGAACATATTCAGTGTATTTTCAATTCAGCGGTCATAGAACTGTCTGGGAAGATAATAACAATGGTTTGGGTTATATAATCGAGGCAAATGAAACTACTATCATTCCATTGAATTTTAATTCGCAAAACAAGGATGTTTTTGCAGATGCTCCATGGAGAGTTGAACCAAACAATATGCTACCGATTCTTTTGATGGTAAAAGATGCAACGGATTTTGACTATGACATAGGACTCATATCAATTTATCTTGATCCGAATCAAGACGAAAGTGACAGTGTAAATGGAGATATACTGTTGAACAGTACGTGGTATGGCATATGCATTGATAACTATGTGTATAATCTGTATGAAGCAGGAGATTGGTATAATATCACATGGCTCGATCCGGCAGAACATGGCTTAAATGGTACGGTCTATCTTCACGTTGTATTTGATGAAAACGGCGGCATTTTCGATCCGGATTATGATGCTCATAGCCACCTCAGGATAAATATTGGTGATAGCCCACTCCCAACACTCTCTGGTTGGTATCCCGGGGATACGCACTATCACAGCATTTATACCGATAACATGGTGGAGTTCGGAAACCCTATTGAAGCAACCAGAGATGCCGGTAAAACAGTTGGATTGAACTGGATCACCATTACCGATCATTCATTCGATCTCGATTCACCTGATGAGATTGGTAAATGGCAATGCCTTAAGGACGAATGCCAGATTTATGATACTCCCGAATTTAAGCTAATAGTAGGCGAAGAAGTTTCAACATACAACGCAGATAGCGATGTTGTACATTTTCTTGCATATAATATAGATAATTTTATTCCCGGAAATCGAGACAAGCCGTATGAATTAGATCAGGAAACTTGGCATCTTCAGGATGTTATTGATAATGTGACTGATCAGGGTGGTGTTAGTTATGCCGCACATCCTACTGCGCATCCCAGTGATGGTGAAGCTTGGTTCCTTGATCGCGGGAACTGGACTGATGCTGATTACCAAAGTACAGGGTTGCATGGCTTGGAGTTTTGGAATGGGAAAACCGGGGAGTGGGAACAATATTTGAACGAAGGTTTAAATATTTGGATTGATTTATTATTATCTGGGAAACATATCTATGCGATAGGTGGTACCGATGCCCACGGTGATTTTAACAATCATTATTATTGCACCGGTATACCCTATGTAGGATCAGCAAGAGACTGGGATGCTGCCATGGGGTGCATTAGAACTTATGTGCATACCAAAAACTTCAGTGAAACTACAATTCTCGACTCGCTTAAAGGCGGTCACGCGATAATGACCGATGGCCCATTAGTGGTCTTTAATATAACTAACGAGCACGGTGAGACCGCAATCATCGGCGATGAGATCGCTGGACGCGATTTTTCTTTGAATCTGCGATGGGCATCAACATCTGAATTCGGAAACGTAGATCATATCTATGTCCACCGAGGGATCATTGGAGGAAATGAAACGGAAATATCAGGTTTAAGTTTAACTCCTGCTAATTTAGAGGGTAATATGACATTTAATGATTTACAGAGTTACATTCCTTCGGATACAGATTCGTACATCCGAATAAATGCAACTACGGATAAAGGGTATCGAGTATATACAAATCCTATTTTTCTTAAAGAGGTACCCGCGAAGATCACAGTAGCAGATGCCATAATTGCGCTTGAGATGGCTGTCCGCGGTGATTACCGTGCTGATGCGGACGTGAACGATGATGGGTATGTTACCTCCCTCGATGCGCTTATGATCCTGCAGGCGGCGGCTGGAAGTATAGAGAGCGGTTAAATTCAAGTATCATGGCTGATACCGATCACAATGCATGAGACGATGCGATCTGCATGGCAGGCTTACGATATCGTCGTTGGCTTATCACGGTGCAGATTCGTGATTCTATACTCTCTTGATATTGCGCACGTTTAACTCCCGCCGCAATCGAAGAATCGCTCCACCCATGCCGACCACATCCCGCTTCAGGTCGACCTTGGTTGCGCTCCCGGGCCTCCATCTCACCGGAAACTCTGCCACCTGGTAGCCGGAACGCTCTGCCCGAACCAGAATCTCTGTATCCCAGAACCAGTGCTCATCCTTCACCTGATCCAGCAGGTCAAAGAGTGGATCCCTTCGGAATGCTTTGAATCCGCACTGGTGATCGTATAATTTTGATTTAAGAAGCGTCCGCACCAGAAAATTAAATCCCTTGCTCGCAAACCCGCGTTTTGCTGACCGCACAGCATCGCTCCCGG
>JAUVET010000297.1 GCA_030594665.1 Methanosarcinaceae archaeon | reverse complement strand
CTGTCACCATATCCTGATCTGTAATGTTTTCGATATCAATATTCTTGCTTTCGCCAAATCCGAATGCTGCGCCAAGCAATGCTCCACTCATGCGCAGTTTTTCGATAAATCTCATCTTGCTCCAGAACCGCTGGAGCGTTATCTGGATGTCACGGTCAATAAGTACAATACTTGCGCCGGATCTTTCTGCTGCATCGATCGCAGATATAATTTCAGCACCTGGCTTGACTCCCATATCATCGCCGATCTTTTTCTGCACGTATGCAAGCAGCCAGTGAACCAAAAAGAAATAGACTTTGCCTTCACTTAACAATTCTTTGATAGGGATCTTTGAGACTCCGACATTGCCTTTGAGCGCATCATACCTTCCCTTGCATAGTTCAACCGCAACAATGTCAGGCTGTTCCCGCTCAATTGTCTCAATAACCTCAGCAACACTTTTCTCGGATACGTGTGCAGTTCCGACTATGATGATATGCGAAGGGGGCGTTTGTATTGGTTGTGTAGGTCCTGAAACAGGAATATCATCCACAATACATGATTGTGAGGTAGTATGGAGATTATACTCAGGTTTTTGTTCCTGTGAATCTGTAATCTTGTTATCTGCATCCATATTTTTGCTTATGCTATAGTCAGCATGATTAAATTCGTTCGTTCGTTCGTTCGTTCATTTGTTCGTTCGTTCATCCATTTATTTTGCATTACTCGCTCAATAACTGCAATGCACGCACAAGATCGGTCCTGGACAAGATGCCTACAATTGATTTGTTATCAGTGACCAAAACCCGTCCGATATTCCGGGTCGATATAAGTTTCAATGCTTCGGAAGCATCGGCATCGATCGTTATGGTCATCACATCTTTTGTCATCACATCTGACACCAGCACGTTTGCACGTTCATATTGAGGTATAGTATGCAGGTCTGTAAAGGTAATGATTCCTTTTAAACTGTTGCCCTCAATGACAGGATATCCCATGTGTTTTTTTTCAAACATCAATTTTGAAAGGTCCTCAATTGTCATTGATGGCTGAACTGATACAATATCACTTGTCATGATCTTTCGGACCGGCACTTTTTCTAAAACAAAGGTTACTGCAGTTGTGCGCGCTTCTTCTGATGCACCTATGTATATAAAGAACGCTATCAGAACAAGCCATGGACTGGCAAGTATGCCAAGTATTCCCATCATGAACGCGAACATCTTACCGACATGCGCTGCTCTTTGGGTTGCTTTTACATATGGCATGCTTGTTGCATACCATGCCCGAAGTATTCGCCCCCCATCCATCGGGAATGCGGGAAGCAGGTTGAAAACACCCACGATCAGGTTTATGTATCCTATCAGCCAGATGACATTAAATATATTAGTATTAGAAAAGGATGACTGTAAGCCGGATATCACACTACAGAATACCAGACACACAGTACCGATCGTAAAACTCACCATCGGACCCGCAATAGCCATTTTTGCTTCCTGCGAGGGATTCCTTGGGATCTCTTCCATTGATGCCACACCACCGAACAACATTAGTGTGATGCTGTCGATCTTGACACCATATTTTTGTGCAAAATACGAATGTCCGATCTCATGAAGCAATATGGATGAAAAAAGCAAGATCGTGGTCACAAATGACAGAAAATACCGTATCAATGATTCACTGACATTGCTAAATCCATACGGTGCCGGATTGCTTGCAAATATATATACAAATAATGGCAATATCAACAAAAATGTAATGTGGAGTTTGATTGGTATCCCCATTATCTCCCCGATCCGGAATGACATTTTCATGGATTAATTGTTGGTATAATGATATTTAGCCTTATCTTAACAATCTGGTTATATTGACAGATGCAAATAATAATACGTTATAATACTTTCACCCCGCTTGGCTCATGAATATATACTATCAAAGCGTAGTTAGTACCAGTCACGGAATTGATGTGCACACGCCTTTACAAGTTTCAAGGCAAGGTGTCATCAATTCATCCCCTCACGTGGCACAATTGTATATTAGCCATACATTATAATTCTACAACTTGAGGAAATGGATTGAATTATAATCGCTTATGTATGGGCGTCTGTTTCAAATAATATCATATGATCTTGGTACTTAATTTATCCACATGAAACAGCGATGAGCCGCTTTTTCTAATCTTCATGATCCACGAACCTCATATCTTCAGATCTCCCAGTGTCGCAATTATCTGATTCTCCAGATCAAGTATCTTACCCTTGATCACGTCCGGCTTTTCATACACGATCTCTTCATACTCGATCTCCTTATATTTCGAGATGCTCAGGTCGTAATCATTCTCTTTGATCTCATCAAACGGAACAAAGAAACATTTTGCTTTCCGATCTTTAAGATCAAGTTCGCCCCTGCTATAAAATTTCTCAATGATGTCCGTTATATCGCCTTTCCCATCGATAAAAGTCCGTTTGTCATCCAGAGTGTAACCGTCGGATGTCATATCATAGAACCAGACCTTTTTGGTTGGTTCCCCTTTGGTGAAAACAAGTATTCCTGTGGA
>JAUVET010000194.1 GCA_030594665.1 Methanosarcinaceae archaeon | reverse complement strand
AGGCAACATATTCAATCCTGAAGATGGTGGCGATTTGCAGGATAATTTATAAACTCGGGCAAAAGAGATTACAGCAAAAAGACATGTCTGATATGATTATAATATTTGGTTAGCGATTATGGAGGGGATTAAGCCTCATTGGCCTAAAAAGGGTGATGAGTGAATTTTGTCCCAAGGCCGAGTCATTGTAAATGATAATCTCCGCAATCTATATAATCTTGTCATACATTAATCTTCACGGGGTACATTTAGTAATTCGTACTAGTGTAACTTAGTTAAAAGGGAGTAGGGTAAATAATGGAATCACTACGTATAGGAATGTTTTCCTGGGAGAGCCTGCACTCTGTAAAAGTTGGGGGCATCTCTCCGCATGTAACGGAAATTGCCGAGACGCTTGCAGATAAAGGACATGAGGTACATATTTTTACAAGAAAAGGTTGGTACAGGGATTATGATGAGATCAACGGCGTTCACTACCAGCGATGTTCGCACGACCAATCAGGTAATATCATACAGCAAATGGATAAAATGTGCAACTCGATGTTTGAGAAATTTGGTGAAGTGAAAAAAGAATATGGTGATTTTGACATATTACATGGTCATGACTGGCATCCTGTTACTGCGCTAAATAGTATAAAAAAGGAGTATGATCAACCGTATGTTCTCACGTATCACAGTACAGAATGGGGACGTAACGGCAACCAACTGGGTTGGTGGGATGAAGCCCGTGAGATCTCACACAGGGAATGGCTTGGAGGATATGAAGCATCTGAAGTAATTATAACTACAGACCATTTCAAACAGGAAGTTCAGCATCAATACAATATACCGGACTACAAAATATCGGTAATACCAAACGGTATATTCCCGGGAAAGATCGAAAAGGACGTTAATGAGGGTGAGGTCAAAGAACAGTTTGGTATTCACCCGCTTGCACCAGTTGTATTGTTCGTAGGTCGTATGAGCTACCAAAAGGGTGTAGACATGTTGATCCGTGCCATTCCGCAAGTATTGCGTGACAATTGGGATGCACATTTTGTTTTCATTGGCGATGGTGAAATGAAAACATATTGCGAGCATCTTGCATGGCAACTTGGAATTCAGGATTCATGCCATTTCCTTGGATATGCATCAACTGAAGTACTCATGGATTGGGTAAATGCATGCAACATCGTAAGTGTACCAAGCCGCAATGAACCATTTGGTATTGTTGTGCTTGAAGCATGGGATGCAAGCAAACCCGTCATTGCGACCGATGCTGTTCACTTAGTTGATAACTTTTCAAATGGTATAGTAGGTTACAAAAGTTCAGAATCAATAGCATGGGGAATTAACTATGCAATTGGCGGACTGGATTCATCAACAAAGCAGATGGGTGTGAACGGTAAAGATCTGATCAATACGAAATATAATTGGGACATCGTTGCACAGGATACCGTTAAAACCTACAAGAATATTGTTAATTGAATTTACACTATAAGAACAAGGAGGGGGTACTATTGATGAACAATGAACCATTAGATTTAAATTTAAAGATAGGGGAAGCTGCTGGTATCGTTTATGACGAACTGAAAAATGGGGAATGTAATCTGACCCAGTTAAAGAATCATCTCGTTGGAAATGGGTTTGATGCGCAAACCTATATCATGTCCATTGGATGGCTTGCAAGAGAAGACAAACTTGACATTTCCAAAGTCGGTAAAAAGTGGTCTATACGACTTAAGTAGATAATCCCAACTTGCACCAATGCATAAATGGAGTTTGATCGAGTGTTAGAGCGGAAATGGATCATCCTTGCAGGCGAAGAGGCGGGTCCGAAATCCAATAAAATGGGTGGTATCTGGAACGTTATTGATGCTGAGGCGATGACTCTTGCATCACTTTTTGATTTGGGGGTAATAAAGGAAGACGATAATCCCAGGATCATTGTTGCGGGGCCATATTATGGGCATAGCGGGGCAGACTGGAATAAAGGATTGAATCGAATCACTGATATGAGTGATTTCGAAGATTTCGATCTTGACGGGGAATTGACAGCGGCGATAGATGCTGTCAAGATCGAGGGTATCGAAATTATAACAGGTGTCAGGAAAGTTGGTAAAACTAAAATTGGTTACTTAATGTTCAAGACCAACAATTTTGGTAAGATCACTACTGACTATAAAGGCACCGACATGTCACTTACAAACAAAATAAAATCCGAAGCCTATGACTTGAGCGGTCTTGATTCGCTAAAGTACGAAAATATGGGCAACGGTGCAGAGTATTCTCATTATCTAAACCTGTCCTATGCAATATCAGAATTCATACGTGCACTTGTTACTATAAATGAAGAGAAAGCAAAAGAACACCATGATTCGGCAATCTCGGATTTTGCAAGGTCGCTTATGCCAAGCATGCAGGTTTCTCTGCATTGCCACGAATTCGGAGTGTTTTATACGATTGCCCGCCTTGAAAAACTTGGTATACCGGTCAAGTCAGTTGCTACATTCCATGCAACATTGCCAGGAAGGTCGGCAGGGCATCGTTCTATACAAAAAATACGCAACAATGACAGTTCGTGGGTAGAGGGTGTCCCCCTCGAGTTTGCGAAACTTGAATCACTTTCGGGTTATTCTGATGTTGTAACGGCTGTTGGTGATTCAACAAGTAAGGAAGGCAAATTGTTCTATGGCATTGATTCAATTTTGGTCCGAAACGGCGTATTCCTTGGAGATGGTGAAACTGATTGGGACAAAAAAGACAGTTTCGCGAGAAAATCCAGAGTTTCCTTTCTGAAAACCTGCATAAATACCATAATGGTGAACAGATACCTCGCGGCAAGATAATTCCTTTATTCTCGATATCACGCATAGAAGTGGAGAACAAAGGTTATCCTGATCTGCTTGATTCACTTGTACTGCTTGACCGCATGGTAAAGACACAGATACTTGGTGGGAAACTTGATGAAGATGTCAGGATCGTGTGTTTCATAATTGCAGCACATGGACCAAAATCAAACTTACCGGATGGTTTTCCGATAAATCTTCCAAAAGAGGTGCTTGTCGGGGATGAACTCAGGCTGCAAAGTATGATCGAAGAGAGGGGGCTTGATTGTTCCAATCTCCCAAGTGGAAAGAGATGCGTCTCAGCCGTGCTGTATCCGCAGTGGATATCGGCTGATGATGGCGGTCTTAATATGACACTGGAAGAATTGATGTCCGGATGTGTTGCAGGTATATTCCCATCCAGATATGATCCATTCCTTTTGACAGGACTTGAGGCAGGCAAGGAATCCACTCCAAGTATTGTCAGCAAAGTATGTGGATTCAGTGATGCCCTAAAGACGCTAAAGCGTCTTGTAATGGGTATGGGCGGTGTGATCGTTGTGGATAATATAGATCTCTCTTACAATGAGACCATTGTGGATTATGCACTTGCGATGGACTATTTCATTGACACATATTTCCATGATAAGGTCAAGTACAATCTTCTTTGTGAAGAAGCCCGTCTCCTTGCCAAAGAGATGAACTGGGAGATGCCTGCGAAAGAATATTATGAACTCCTGACCGGCATTAAGGTCACATAGGGTGCTATAATGAACGCTAACAATCCAACCGATGATGCAATGACAATCGCGTTTGTCAGTATAGAATACCCCCCGCGTCTGTTTGGGGGACTCGGGGCATATGCCACAGATATCACTGATGCGTTCACAGGACTTGGACATAATGTCATAATCGCAACTCCAAACGAGAATAATTCCCTTCCGACCCATGAAATGCTCGGGGACGGCGCGATCGAAGTATTCCGTCCGCAGTCGCTGTATGACAGGGACACGCT
Source organism: Methanosarcinaceae archaeon (assembly GCA_030594665.1). The sequence goes on along the minus strand of JAUVET010000194.1, from coordinate 98 downwards.
GGAACTGTTCTTGTCGCAGGAGACATGGGACACATGGGGGGATCAGGGTGTTGATTTCCTGTGCGACCTGTTCTCATACAACCATATTGCAGCGTCCC
>JAUVET010000188.1 GCA_030594665.1 Methanosarcinaceae archaeon | reverse complement strand
TCCACAGGTCTTACCAACGATGAGCGGGGACGTGCTATAAAACTGGCTCTTGCTATGGATGGCGACCGTGTATCAAAGGACGATTCGGATGATACGATCTTGACAGAACTCTCACCAAGCAGCCGTTATGCAAGAATGTCTTCCGGTAAAGATAAAAAAGGGGAAGATGAGGAGTGCTGGGTATGTCTTGGTCTTTTTGACAATCTTGATGTATGGGCCGATCGTGCGGCAGCCGCACTTGAGGGTTTTGAATATTCTACGTTCCTTGTAGGAACTAAAATGAGCGGTCTTTTGAGCGAAAATGAAGAGATCCTGTGGACCGAGTCCGGCGCGACCCATGCCGAGCAGTTCAAATCGGAACTGAACCGTGAGGTTGGTAAACTGATCGCTGCAAAGGTAGGAAAGGAGGTTGAATTCAAGCAGCCCGATATTTTGATCACGCTTGATCTTGCAAAAGAGATTGTTTTACTTCAGGTCAGGTCGGTCTATATTCAGGGAAGATACCGCAAACTTGTTCGTGGAATACCCCAGACAAGGTGGCCGTGTCGCAAATGTAAAGGCAGGGGTTGCGAGGAATGTAATAACACAGGTAAGCAATATCCCGAGTCTGTGGATGAACTGGTGAGTGCGCCTCTTATTAAGGCAGCACAATGTGCCGATACAAAGTTCCATGGTGCCGGTCGTGAAGATATCGATGCCCTTATGCTCGGGAACGGAAGACCATTTGTTATCGAGGCTGTACGACCTGTGATCCGTACTATTGATCTTGATGAGCTGACAAAAGCCATAAATGACAGTGCTGCCGGAAAAGTGGAAGTAAAGGGTATGAATATTGTTTTGCGGGATGTTGTCGAGACATTAAAGACCTCGAAGGCGGATAAGGTTTATAACCTTAAAGTTACATTCAAAGAGTCGATTTCAGAAGAAAAACTCAAGTCTGCAATTGATACTCTTGCCGGAACACAGATAGACCAGCGAACTCCCCAGCGTGTTGCACACAGACGTGCTGACCTGGTTCGAAAAAGGCGTGTTCACAATATGGAACTTGTTGAGTTGACAGATGAGTTCGCTATGATCACAGTACATTGTGAAGGCGGGCTTTATGTTAAGGAACTTGTGTCCGGTGACGATAAGAGGACAGTACCAAGTCTTACGGAATTGATTGGCACCCGGGCATTAGTGACTGAACTTGATGTCATAAAGGTCGATATTTGAATATCAGGCCAATTTAAAAATGATCATAAATTTCAAAATATATTACAATAATTAGATAATTAGAATTTAATCAACTTGAACGTTTACAATGGAGGAAAAATTATGCCAACATCACACGGTGAAAGAGCTTGCACACGATACAAATTGAAGAAAACAGCACGCGAAAGGGGAATCTCCCCGGTCAGCAGAGCAATTCAGGAATTTACGGAAGGACAGATGGTGCACGTAGATATTGATCCAAGTGTACAGAAAGGTATGCCAAACCCGAAATTTCAGGGTAAGACCGGAAAGGTTATCAAACAGCGTGGACGCGCATATATTTTGCATGTAAGTGATGGAAATGCAACAAAGGAAATAATTGCATTGCCACAGCATCTTAAACCGCAAAAATATAACTGAGCAGCCAAATTTGTTAATCGGCTGAGCGATAACGAATATCGACAGTATATTTTATGATCGAGGATTTCTAAATGGTCCTCTTTTAAAAAAATATCGATAGATATATCTATTTGATAGATTATTGGTAAATGTATCTCCATGATTCTATCGGTAGAGGGTTTTGATAGGAATTTTAATAGAAAATTTCGATAGGGGATTTAAATAGAAAATTTCGATAGGGGATTTAAATAGAAAATTTAGATAGGGAATTTCGATTGAGAAGTTCGCGATGGAAAATCCAAATAGATAATATATATCATTTGATCTATTTACAATATTTAAGGTTAGGTTAAGTTTAAGTTTAAAAAGAGTGTATTTCTATGATAGTTAAAGAAATTCTAAACGAAGAGTTGCTGACATTGTCAGAAGTTAAAGATCTCTTACATGAGATCATAGAAGAGCGCTCAGTCCCTGAAGATCAGGAAGAAGAGTTAGGTTATGAACTTCGAAAGGCTATTATTCATGCAGACCTGTTTGCCAAGTCAAGTGGAGCAAAGTCACGGGAACTTGTAAACAAGTTGAATGAATTGGATAAAATGAAACCTGAGATTGCTGTCAGAATTGCTGATATCATGCCTTTGTCAAGGGATGAGCTCAGGACTGTGTATGCAAAGGAGCGATACACATTATCTGAAGAAGAACTTGATCAAATATTGAATTTAGTCAGCGATACAATAGAATAAATATATATCATATATATTCATTTTTTATTAACATCAAAGTATGTATACGAGTGTTATATAGTAACACTAATATTGACATTATCGGAGGGTACTTATGACAAGCATGGGAAAACAGCCGGAAAAGGAAGAATATGGATGGGTTCTGGATTACTTGCCGTATGGCAGTACTGATGACCGCAGGCCTTCATATCAAAAGAAACCGCTTGTTCAGGCAGTTGGCGATAATTTTTTCGTACTTATGGAAATGGTACCAAAGGAAAATATGGTTCCTGAGATACAATCACGTGTATATGTTGGTGAAGGGGACAGGGATGTCATCGATCATGTCAAGACAAGGATACATTTTAGTGATCTCAGTCATGGTGCACAACTTGAATTGCCATATGTTATTGAAAAGTGTGTAGAGGAACAGGAAGAGCGATTTGTGAAATTCTTTAATGATGCTCATCCGATCACAACACGGCTTCACATGCTGGAATTATTGCCAGGCATAGGTAAAAAGCTTATGTGGGCTATTATTGATGAACGCAAGAAAGGTGAGTTCAAGAATCTTGCGGATCTTCATGAAAGAGTTGGTGGAGTGCATTCCCCACAAAAGATCATAGCTCATCGCATCGAAGAGGAGCTTAAGGATGACCGTATCAAGTACAGGCTCTTCACAACAACGATGCACCGATCAGGTCACAGGTAAACAGGCGTTTGAAACAGGTGTTTGTTTTTTGGTCCGAAATATCCTGAGAAAATATGGTATCCGCGGTGGATACCATGACCAGCATTTTTTGATTAACAAAACGATCCTTGACAGGATTGTTGAATCTGCACATCTGACATCGGATGATATTGTTCTTGAGATCGGGGCTGGTATTGGCAATCTTACAGAGCGGTTGCTACCGCGCGCCAAAAAGGTTATTGCCATTGAGTTTGACCCCCGTCTTGTCGCGGTGCTGGAGGATAGGTTTCATGATGCGGACAATCTTGAGATTATCCACGGCGATGTGCTTGATGTTGATTTTCCGGAGTTTGACAAGGTTGTTGCGAACCTGCCATATTCCATCTCATCCGAGATTACGTTCAAACTTTTCAAGCACAAATTTAAACTCGGTATATTGATGTACCAGTATGAGTTTGCAAAAAGGATGGTTTCACCATACAATTCAAAGGATTATAGCCGTTTGAGTGTCAATACCAATTATTTTGCGGACGCATCTATTATAATCAAAGTTCCGGCCTCTGCTTTTTCACCGCAGCCTGAAGTCAGGTCGGCTGTGGTGGAACTTGTTCCACGACCCGCACCTTTTAAGGTGGATGATGAGGCTTTCTTCTTGCGTTTTGTTACTGCAGTGTTCAGTCAGCGGCGCAAGAAAATGAAAAATGCGATTATAAATACCAGTTATATGTTGGGTGTTGACAACATTAAACAAATTGTAGGACAGTTACCTGAAGAAATCATGGGAAAACGTGCCGAGAACCTTGAACCACGTGAACTTGCGGATATTGCTAATCGTATACTTGCACTCAATGTTGACTGATATCATGCAAATTTCAATGAAATATAATACAAAACCGCAGAGAACACTGATTTTCTAGAGACTTTTTAATTTATTCTGGATAAATGGATCGTGGTACAAAAAAATATTCACCGCAGAGGACACTCACCTCCT
>JAUVET010000079.1 GCA_030594665.1 Methanosarcinaceae archaeon | reverse complement strand
AACTGGATCATGATGCAGTGTCATGCGTATACTGTATGAAATATTTATGGTCGCTTGCATTGCAAAAAGTATTGTTAACAACATAAAATAAATATTCGGTGCTCTTTATATAGTTGAGCATCATTCAGAAATCTCTATTATTATAGTTGATTAAACAATTGCTAAAAAATAATATGTATTCCCTCAATGCGGATAGAATCTTAATTCGCAACTATTCCAGCTTCATCTTTATAATGGCTGCTTTTACAATATCACCTGTATCTCCTTCCAATGGTAGATCTTTAAGCTTAGTCTGCGGATTAATATCTTCTGGAAGTTCCAACTCGGCAATCAGTTCATCCATTGTTACATTATATTCCGAGCATGCCGATTCCAATGTCTTGCGTCCCATATTGTCAAAATTTATATATCCGAGAGACTCCGGAATCTCGATCTCTTCATGTCCGAATTCCATGACAATACCAAACACAACCGTAGATGAAAAAAATACCACAAGCAACATTATAGCATAGATTTCGCGTCTCACAATTTCACCTCCAGTGCATCAGTGGGACAAATGTCTACACAATCAAGACAATTAGTGCATTCCATCTTTTGAATCTCCTTAGTCGGATCGATTCCTAACTGGCATGACTTTGCACACTTGCCACAATCGATGCATGCATCCTTATCCAGTTTCAATGATATGGGTGATATTTTTGCGACTACTGCCGTATAAGCTCCAAGTGGACAGAGATACCTGCAGAAAAATCGTGGAATTACAACGCCACCTGCCAGCACAATTCCAAGTATTATTACTGAGAAGATAGCATCGTTACCAGGTATTTTAAGTATGTAAAGTGCGCGTGCAGGACAAAAATCATTGAAAATATATTCCCCGAGTCCGGTTGTTATTATGATCAAACCGGCAAATAAAAAATATTTCAAATATTTCAGGAAACGGTCGATCTTAACAGATGGCTCACGTACAATATTCAACTTGTTGCCGATTATATTGAGATACTCGAATATTGCCCCGAAAGGACATATCCATCCGCAAAAACCACGCCCGAGTGCAAGTGTTGTAACAGTCAGTGCCAAAAGTGCAACAATGTTTCCAACATTGATCTTTGCAACATTCTCACCGCTCAACAATAAAACCGAAGCCGCAAGCGCTCCTCCCGGGCAATAATTGCAAAGGTAATTACCAATGCCTGCAAGATGCTGGATAGACCAGTTTAGCGTGATGGCAACAAAAACAGTTAAAACTATTGTTCTAACCAACCGATTACTTAGTTTAATTTTATACACAACCTTTTTTAAAACTGAAAGTAAATTCATCCATATTTTAAATCAAGTTGATCTGTTAAATCGCGATTGGCCATTATTGGATTAGAAAAAAAGGAGGGAATGTAACACAAACCCTCAAAATTACTGATTATGTTTGTTGTGTTGTCCACCGTTACCGTCACCATTGCCGTAACCTGTACCATCACGTGGACAATTTCCGCCGTTGCTGCAACCTGTGCCGTCACGCAGACCATTTCCAGATCCGTTCCTTGGACGGTCATCGTTAATGCCATCACCGTTCGCGTCAACAAAGTTGTCGCATACGCCGTTTCCATCTACATCAGCAAAGTTCGGACCCTGTCCCTGACATCCATAGGCGGTCGCAACATCTGCGCCGATATCGGATGTATCATCTACTGCTGCCGCAGTACCTACTACTGCAAGCATCAGAAGCACTGCAAATCCATAGTAAATTGTTTTTTTCATGTTGTTTACCTCATAGTTAGTTTAGTTTTCATTTCTGGTGTAAGTATTTCTTACACATGAAATAATACACACTACTAGTATTTAAACTAGATGGTTGGGGTATATATCACTTTTTAATATATTCTGGATAATGGGTCATGGTAAAAAAGATTAAACGCAGAGGATACCCACCTCCTACGGAGTTGAATGCGTGCAGGGCGCGGAAGATTGCGAGACTTTTTAATATATTCCGGATAAATGAATCGTGGTGAAAAAGATTCACCGCAAAGAGCGCAAAGGACACTCACCTCCTACGGAGTTGAGTGCCTGCTACGTCTGTGGGACGTGCAGGTCGCAAAGGGTCCTTATTTTTCTTTGCGCTCTTTGCGGTTTTCCGAACCACTCCAGAAGATAATAAAATGTCTCAAGATTGCAAAGGGCTATTATTTTTCTTGCATCTCTCTGCGTGCTCTGCGTGCTCTGCGGTGAATATTTTTGCCATGATCCATTTAATCCGGAATAAATTAAAAAGTCTCAAAGTGAATCTAAACAGCAAACTTACGAAAGGTTAAAAAGCAACATTTGCATTACTTATGCAATTGATAAAAACGCAATAACATGGAAATATCCATAATAAGCGGAGGGTTCACAATAAAAGAAGAAATATGGATCGAGAAATACAGGCCTATCGAACTTGATGATGTCGTCGGGCAAAAAGAAGCGATCGAGCGTCTCAAATCATATATCATCGCAAGAAATCTTCCACACCTGCTTTTTTCAGGGCCACCCGGTGTTGGAAAGACCGCAACTGCAGTTTCGATCGCACGGGAACTCTTCAAGGATGAGTGGAATGAGAATTTCACAGAACTCAATGCATCCGATGAGCGCGGTATCGATATTGTCAGGAACAAGATCAAGAATTTTGCAAAAACATCGCCAATAGGAGGTGCGGATTTCAAGATCATATTCCTTGACGAAGCTGATGCACTTACATCAGACGCACAATCTGCGCTTCGCAGGACCATGGAGCGATACACCAATAACTGCCGCTTCATATTATCATGTAACTACTCATCAAAGATCATCGAACCCATACAATCCAGATGCGCAGTGTACAGGTTTCGCCCATTGTCGGATGAATCCGTATCTGAAAGGATACGCCACATAGCAAAGATCGAAGGATTGGAGGTTGCAGACGATGGCGTCGAAGCAATCGCATATGTGGCCCAGGGCGACATGCGAAAAGCCATCAATTCATTGCAGGCTGCAGCACTTATTGATTCCACTATACACAAGGACATGATCTACCGGATAACCACAACTGCCCACCCGGAAGAGATCATTGACCTTATACAGACAGCACTCTCAGGCAATTTTACGGCTGCGCGGAAAAAACTTAATGTGCTTGTTCTTGAACAGGGATTATCCGGCGAGGATATTATTGGTCAAATATATAGGGCAATGTTTGAACTTGGTCTGCCGGATAAGCTCATGGTTGAACTCATCGATGTCATTGGTGAGATCGATTTCAGACTTACCGAAGGAGCAAATGAGAAGATCCAGCTTGAAGCACTTCTGGCTCATTTCGCACTGAGATCGGAGTAAAGATGCCTTTTGAAGAGCAATTTATCGAACTTTTCCGATTAGTGCCAAACTGGCTTGCAACTATTCTATTGAGCGCAACCCCAATTATAGAACTGCGCGGTGCGATCCCGATAGCTATCGGGATATATGGCATGGATCCGGTTATTGCATATATTCTTGCATTCATCGGAAACATGCTGCCAGTAATTCCACTACTTCTGTTTCTTGATCCGGTGTCCACGTACCTTCGCCGTTTTAAGATCGGAGACATATTCTTTTCATGGCTGTTCACAAGGACCCACCATAAGCATTCGGAAAGATTTGAAAGATACGGCACTCTTGCACTCACAATATTTGTCGCGATCCCACTACCAGTAACAGGTGCATGGACTGGGTGTGCCGCAGCATTTGTATTCGGCATCAAGTTTTTGCATGCCCTTTTAGCGATCTCGGCAGGAGTTGTAATTGCGGGCTTAATCGTAACTACTATAACACTTAGTGGAATTAGTATTATGGACTTGGTGTTCTAATATCGAGTATTTCGATTGACCCACATTTTCGTAACCCACTTATATATGGTTCACAAGTGAATGTTTGAATATTGGGGTTTATCGAAATCCTAACAAAACCAATTCGAAACGTTCATATTGGGTAATGTAAATAAGAAAGAATACGTTTCAATATTCTATAATTAAATATGTGAGGTATTTACAATGGCTAAGGTAAACAAGAAAATAGTACAATCCGACAAGTGCACAGGTTGCGGAATTTGTGATTCAGTATGTCCAATTAACACAAAACTTGAAAAGAAAGATGATTTTGACCACGACACCGCAAAATTAGCGATCAGGGTCCGTAACGGAAGTGCAGCAGTTGATGAGGAGATTTGCATCGCATGCGGTTCATGTGTGCGCAACTGTCCGGTAGAATCTCTTTCTATTGTAGAGATTCCGGCTGCGTAAGTAAATCTTTTTTTGTAGTATATAATTTATAGAATTATATAGTCCGAGTAAATCCGAGCACAGCGAGGATTTTCCCGATAAAAATGGAATGTTGTGAACTAAATTCACAACCTTTCCATTGCTAACATTATATCTTCTGCTTTTACTGTTTTTCTTTTAGCGTGTTTTGTCAGTACAACTGCTTCTTCTGCGATTTCAAGACCGTATTGTTCCAAAATCTCAGCAAGTGCAACTGATGCAGTCTCACTGACTCTTTCTGCGCCTACACTTCTTATTAGGCGCCCAACGGGTGCGTATGGTATTATTGTCATAGATATTACCTCTGTATAATCCTAAATTCATTATTAAATAACGATTAGTCCTTTAATTGTACAAAGAGCCATATATATCTTATCATTAAACTTGGATATATTGAAAATTTGCGGATGATTGGGGGAATTTCAGTGCTGAGATAATTTTCAAATCAAAAGTTGCGACGGCACACCCAATCGCAGCAAAGCTGGGGGTATAGTGATTAAGATTGGTTCTCTCTTACACATCATGCTTTTTTTAGAAAGGTTGTACATATTGTTATGTCTCAGAGCGAGGGGCGGTTGATGGAAATATTAAACGTACCAGGCAGATACATCTCGGGACAGCCAAAAAAATTGCAGAACTGAAAGAAAATTCCGCCGAATTGCCACACATCAAACTAAAATCCCGTTATTTTTAAGACGTATATTTACACTGATTTAAGGTCGCATCTGTGTGGTGGATAAATGGATCATCGAATCGTGTTCATTTGCTCAAAATCTACACATTATACCTATATCTACATATACTATTAAAAACAACTGTCTTTTAAATATCTCTCTGAATATTTTTGTAATAAATTTGAGTAATATACCCATGGGGAAATATAATGCTAAAAAATATAATGGCAATTACGGACAGCCTGGCTGCAAACGGAGGCGGAGTATGATGAATATAAGTAGAAACATTCGTATGAAATTGTGCAGCATGGCGATCTTGATCACGTTTGCTGTGATGCTTGCCGCATTCAGTACGCCTGCCTGTGCATCGACAGGTGTAGGCAACGCACTCGATTTCGACGGGACAGATGATTATGTGGACCTGGGAAATCTTTCCCGTGGTTTAAATCCGTATGAAGTGACCGTTGAGCACTGGGCATATAAGCCAAACTGGTCCTTAGATGCTGATACTCACGAATCATTAATCAGTAACATACAGAGTGGTGGTTACGGCATTTCTATAAGGAATAATTGGAGTGGCTCCGGAATCTCAGAAGCGATGTTTACTTTTAAAGCTAATGAAGTTTATAACCTTAAGTTTAATCTTTCCGAATTAAGTAATGGCTGGCACCAATTTGCAGGGGTTTATAATAACAGTACCGGTAATGCATACTTCTATGTTGATGGTAAACTAAAAGATTCAACAAGTGAACCATCAGGTAATATTAGCTATCCTGATCTCAACTATCATACATTTATTGGCGTTGAATCCGCTGGTACTGATCCGGAGGCCGATTGGTATTTCAATGGCAGAATAGACGAAGTCCGCATCTGGAACACAGCCCGAACCGAGACGCAGATTCGTGAGGACATGAACCGGAAGCTCACTGGCTCCGAAAGCGGGCTTATCGCTTATTATCGCTTCGATCAGTCTTCAGGTACGTCCTTGCCCGATTTAACCTTCAACAACAATGGAACGCTTCAGAATATGGCTGAAAGCGACTGGGTAATCTCCATAGCAGCCATCGGCGATAAAAGCCACTACGGCAATGGAACAGGCGATCTCGCAGAGAACGCTGACGTTCCTGTTAATATCACATGGGATGGAAACGATCCGGGAGTAAACGCAACTTTTGCTACCATACAGAATGACGCTGCGCCTAATGTGACTACCGGGCTTCTGGCATATTATCCATCCACATACTGGGAGCTATGGATTGCAAATAATGATAGCTTTACAGCAGACGTAACATTCCACTACGATAATGTCAGCGGGCTTGGTAGCATGGAGTCGGCATATCTTTTGTATACGCGAAACAATGCTGGGGAGAGCTGGAGCAATGTAACCGATATCACACGTGACATTGAAGGCAGCGATACTGATGGTAACGGCTCGATTACCGCGAACAATCTCACGGGTTTCAGTCAGTTTATTATCACGTATCCACCACCAACATACAACTGCGACTGCGGCGACATCTGCGTCAACACATCCGGCTGGTGGCGGGACGGCGGCGTTCTCAATGCAAACGCTACGACGCCGATACAGGCGGCAGTCGATAACGCGACTGCTGGCGAGACGATCTATGTGGCAGGCGGCAGCTACACCGAAAACGTGAACGTGAACGAGCGGGTTACGCTGCGAGGCGAGGGCGCGGATGTGGT
>JAUVET010000284.1 GCA_030594665.1 Methanosarcinaceae archaeon | reverse complement strand
GATCGATGATATGCATTCGGTTATAATTAAGTTGAATGAATCCCTTTTAACACTCGACACGCGCGAAACGGTAATTGCCATGCGGACAGTAGCAGACAGTATTGACAGGATCGGGGATTACGGTGCAAACATTGCCGAGATAGCCATAAATTCTGCAATGGCAGGCAAATAATAAATAGTGATCATGCCAACATTCTGCAAATCGTGATATAAATCATAACATAAATAATATTAGAAAACCATAACTGAAAATGATTTAAACTACAAAGTAATCTAGAGTAGCAGTAACTATAATCTCAATTTCAATGCCAACGGAGGGAATAAATGGGCATAATAAAATCATTCAAAAGCAATTTTGCAAGCCTTTTCAAAAAGCTGTTTAATAAAAAGAACGCACGTATTGGGATATATGGTCCCCCAAATGCCGGAAAAACCACTCTTGCTAACAGGATACTAAGAGATTGGACCGGAGATGCTATGGGTTCAGTCTCAAACATTGCTCACGAGACCAGGCGTGCAAGGCGGCGCGAAGGAGTTACGATCAAGACAAACGGCAATTCCATCACCCTGGATATAGTAGATACGCCGGGACTTGCTACCAAGATCGATTTTCAGGATTTCATGGCAGAGGGCCTGGAAGAGAGTGAAGCCAAACGAAGAGCAAAAGAGGCAACCGAAGGTGTTATCGAAGCTGTGAAATGGCTCGAGAACCTTGACGGTGTAATTCTTGTAATGGATGCGACCGAAGACCCGTTTACACAGGTCAATGTTACAGTTATCGGAAACATGGAAGCACGCAGTTTGCCGCTATTGATCGCAGCCAACAAGGTCGATCTGGAAGAATCTTCCCCGACAACTATCAGGGACGCATTCCCGCAGCATCCCATGGTCGCAATATCGGCACTGGAAGGCAAGAATATCGATACTCTATATGAAGAGATCGCAAAACGGTTCGGGTGATTGGTATGAATGGCATTCAAATGGATCTCATCTCTGAAGATAAGCTGGATAAAATGGCACCTGTGGAAAAGGTCAGGTTCATCATTGATGAGGTTAAAAGTGGTAAAATACTCGTGCTTGAGAGAGGTTTAACGCCTGAGGAAGAGGCAAATCTGATTGAGATAACAATGTCACAGATCGAACCGGATGATTTTTCAGGTATTGAGATGGAAAGTTACCCTTTCAAGATAGACAATTCATTATTTGGAAAATTGTTTAAGAAGAATACGATACGGACAAGACTTACAGTCATAGGTCCTGCAAACCAGTTAAAAACCCTTAAAAGAGATCGCGATCTTATAAGTGCACTTGTATCAGCAAAAGAATAGTTGTGTGAATTTAATGGGACTAACTGAAAATATCGACAAAATTCTTTCCAATCCTCAATCACTATCATCTTTTGAGATGGGGCGGGATGATGTCAATATATTGTGTACACATGGTAAGATCACAATTTGGTTTGGACGTCAAGTGCCGGATGTTATAGTTGGACAGGTATTGATTGGAATTTCCAGTGTGGATGTATCATCGGTACATGAATATGATATTGTTTGTCCTTTCGGGGAGATCGCTGATTATGAGAGTCATGGCTATATCCTTGTATCCTATGCCAAGACGGACAACGGGTATAGGACAACGTTCAATATTCCTTTCAGCAGCAAGGTCGCACTTTTTCATTTTGCAGAATCTATAAGCAAAGATCTTAAGGACAAAAACGTTAAAATTAAAATATACTGGACCGGTGATGATGCTGACATCGTGCTGTTATATCAGAAACTAAGTAGTATCAATGACTGGAAACAGAAATTGGTCAGGTATAAAGATGAAGATAAAGATAAAGATAAGTAGCTTTTTATCTAAGACCCATGTTTAGTTTTTCATATAATTTCTATGAATTTTGGCAACGAGAAGTTATAAATTATATATTATAAAACATTCTAATAAAATGTAAAATCAACTTATTAAAGAGGCAAACCGCAATGAGGGAATTACCCAAAACCGACTGTACTAATTTGTTATCATCGATGGAACTCGTGTCAAAACACATCCACGGCGTAGCCAATGAACTTGAAGTGGATGACATCAAGAATATGCTTGCCGATCTACTAAATGCAAATTGTATTTTTGTTATGGGTGCGGGACGCTCCGGCCTGGTTGCAAAGGCATTTGCGATGAGGCTTATGCATCTTGGATTTAGTGTTTATGTAGTGGGAGAATCCACCACACCGGCTGTAAAGGCTAGTGATGTTGTGGTTGCAATATCAGGTTCGGGTGAGACGCGCTCAATATCAGATCTTGGAAAGATCGCAAAGGAGATCGGGTCAACACTGATAACCGTAACATCCAACAGAGGTTCAACGCTTGGAAAATTGGCAGATACCGTTGGTTTGATACCGGGCAGGACAAAAGAAGATGTGGGGGGATATCTTGAGAGACATATGCGCGGTGAGTACTCACACCTGACACCGCTCGGGACATCATTTGAGATCACCGCACTCGTGTTCTTGGATGCTGTCATTGCTGAATTGATATCCATTACAGGCGCATCCGAGGACGATCTGAAATCAAGGCACACAATTTTGGAATAGGGAAAAGGGAATACTATGGCTGATACGAAGTTTGCACAAAGGGTTTTGGATATAGACATATCCGGTATCCGGAAGATATTCGAGGCTGCAGGCTCGGATGCGATCAATCTCGGACTCGGACAGCCTGATTTTGACACACCATCCCACATACG
>JAUVET010000069.1 GCA_030594665.1 Methanosarcinaceae archaeon | reverse complement strand
TCACAGAAAATAGATCAGATGCAAGCTCTGTGTCCTCTGTGTCCTCTGTGGTTAAATTAGAATTGGATCATAATTAAAAACCAAACAAATTAAATTTATTCTTTGCGCTCTTTGCGGTGGCAATATGTTTGAAAACAATGTTTGCCACTACAATTATTTATCACCGCAAAGTACGCAAAGTACGCAAAGTGAACATATGATATGTAATAAATATTATGTTCTCGACTATAATATGAATGTAATTTTAAATTTAAATTTAAAAGTGGAGGCAATTACATGACAGATCTGAAAGGAACACAAACTGAGAAGAACCTATTGACTGCATTTGCAGGTGAATCGCAAGCAAGAAATCGCTATACATATTTTGCATCGGCAGCGAAAAAGGAAGGTTATGAACAGATATCAGCCATTTTTTTGGAGACTGCTGACAATGAGAAAGAACATGCAAAAAGGTTGTTCAAATTCCTGCAAGGTGGGGAAGTTGAAATTACAGGATCATTCCCTGCCGGTATTATCGGGGATGCGAAGTCAAATCTGGAAGCAGCCGCCGCCGGTGAGAACCATGAACATACCGTGATGTATCCTGAATTTGCCGAAATTGCAAAAAAAGAAGGATTTTTGGATATCGCATCGGTGTTCAGGAATATTGGTGTGGCAGAGCAGGCCCATGAGGCAAGATACCGTGCCCTGATAGTGAATCTCGAAAATAACATGGTGTTTAAGCGAGATACTGTAGTTAAGTGGAAATGCCGCAACTGCGGTTATGTTCATGAGGGTACGGAAGCCGTGGAGAAATGTCCGGCATGTGCACATGGCAGGGCATATTTCGAGATCTGGGCACGGAATTATTGAATTTATAGAATTAATTAACTTAAGGAAGGAGGCTGGAAATTGAAACGGATAGCATGGGGTATTACAGGGTCTGGTGACCTGATACGTGAAACATACGCGACTATGGTTGATGTGAAGCAAAAGACTGATATTGATTTTATGGTCTTCATGTCAAAAGAAGGCGAAACAGTGATGAAATGGTATCAAATGTGGGATAGTATCCAGCGTGATTTCCCTAACTTCAAGACCGATGCGGGACCGAATTCTCCTTTTATTGCCGGACCGCTTCAGGTCGGACACTACGACTTTTTACTGATCGCACCTGCAACTGCAAATACGGTGGCTAAGATCGTCAATGGAATTGCGGATACATTGGTCACAAATACTGTGGCTCAGACCGCAAAGGGAGATACTCCGATCTACATACTGCCTGTTGATAGGGTCATGGGTATTGTGAAGACCGTGGCACCGAATGGACGGGAAATGAGTCTGAAGATGCGAGGGGTGGATGTATCAAACACGGAAAAACTTGCACGAATGGAGAATATCACGGTGCTGGACAGTCCTGCCGAGATTTATGATATTGTTGGGGTAAGTAAAGATTGAGGTGTTTGTTTAACCGGTGCACCGTTGTGTTGTGATGCAAGCGGTTTAATGAGTTCAGGATAAAAACAGTGCTACCACACGCGCGAGAGCGCGGCACTGCCCTGCATACACACCGAAGTTTCAATCGCTGTAAGCACATCTGTGTTTACCCGGATTGCTTGATTATGCGTTGCAGGATGGAGATATGTCGGAGGTCGCGTTTGGATTTTGTGAGGGGGATGGGTGTGTAAGTTAGAATGTCCACTTAAGTTCCTGAACCATGTTCAAAAGATCAATGCACATAACATCGTAGGCAGCACAAACATTATGAATTTTTGTTCGTTTGGGTGAATTAGTCCATATTTCCTGTGTTACAACCACGCAATCTTGTTTAACTGCAAGGGCAATTATGAATGGGTCTGCTTGATAAGTGGGGCGATTTATATCAATTAAGGTTGGGTGGCTTGCGAGAATTTCGCTAGCAATCTCCTGAACCTCTTCATCCAATGGCTGGAACATTGTTTTATTATGATCTACCCAACTTTTGATGGTATCATCTTGTTTCTCTAATTCATAATAAACTTCAATTGGAGATATTAATTTTTGATCTTCGATCAAAATTTCAAAATTTTCCCAGAGCGTTGGGAAAATTTCTGGTGGATATCTATCATTCCATCCTGTTAAAAGTGAACTTGTATCTATGCAATATGTCACTTCAAACGCTCCTTATGATGACAACCTTGCATTCATTATTTCAGATTCAATTTTCGGTAAATGCTTTAGGCGTATTCCAAGATAATCTGAAACATCACTAATATTGATTTTCTGATTTCTAAATGAGTCAACAACAAGGGCTGTATACATCTCCCCATTACGACTCAGTGCCTTACGAAATTGTGGTACAATAATATCTTTATCCGAACTCTTCTTTTGCCTTAATTCTTCAATGAACTGTTTGCGTTTTATTCGATAAAAGCTATGACTCGCACGACCCAAAGTTGTGAGCCGACGAATTATAACCTCGCGACTAACCTTATACTTATTAGCAAGTGCTTGAATACTTTCATCAGGCCATTGATCCGGATCAAGATTATCTTTAACGATTGGCTCTTTTAAGATATTATCTTTTGGAACTAAGAATGCAGCTGCAAAATGATTACAAAAGACCTCAAACTGTGAGATATTAGAGTTTCCATACTCTGACATATCACATATTCCACCATTACGAAGAAGTAAATGGCAATATTCATGGAATAGAGAGAATATTCGGGCATTCGGTGCATCTTTTGGATTGATAATGATATATGGGTATTCGTCATTGAAGAAAGAATAGCCTCTCATGTCAGAAAGAGAAACATCGTTGGATTGGAAGACAAGTATTCCTTTATCTTCAAGAGATCTTTTCCACATTTTTAAAGATGCATATAAATCTCCGGATTTAAACTGTGTTTTCATGTCGATTTCAAGAAAATCTCTTTCTCTTTGAGCAAGCCTTTCAATATCATTATTTAAATTTGCAGTGGAAAGTTGATTTCCAACTTTCAGATCATTTATCTTTGCTAATTCCAATGCAATTTCCCGCTTTCGATTGCATAATCTAATTTCAACCAATACATTTGGAGACAAAATGCGATCCATATTTTCAGGTAACAACCTAAAATCGGTTGGAAATTCAGGTGCTGATGGAGGAGTTGGTAAAAAGAATACGGCTAAGGATCTCTTGTATACGTTAGCAGCTTTCCGAAGTTGATTTATTGTTGGTCTCTTTTCTCCGGATTCCCATTGCTCAAGTACTTCTTTTTTAACCGCAATTTTTTTTGCAGATATTTCTATATCTAAGCCAATTGTCTGGCGAGCCCATGTAAGAAGATTAGGATTTATATTTGCTCTTGCTGAAATCATAATACTGGAGTTTCCATTTTTATTTAATACAATCACTAATATTAGGCTTACATTTGATCGCAATTTTAAATCTTTCACAAACATGCATAATTTCGACTTCTCCTCTTATATAAGTTTGGATTTAAAATTTGAAGGTTCTTCCGATAATGTTTATTCTGGAAAAATTGAGATTTTTAGTTATCTTAGAAAGTCAAGTTAAACTTAACTACATGCTTCCCGCGTTAGCATAGCGATGTGAGGAATATTAAATATCTACTCATTCCGTATTCCTGCGATAAACTCCTCGGTCATGTTAAAAGCTTCATCATCCGTAAACTGTTTTGCAGGATGCTTCATAAAGTATGCGGATGGCGAATATAACACACCACCATCGCCTCTTTCAAGCGCAAGTTTGCAGCATCGGATCGCATCGATCACCACACCTGCGGAGTTGGGGGAATCTTCAACTGACAGGCGCAGTTCAATATTCATGGGGACATTTCCGAAGAGTTTTCCTTCCAGCCTGAGGAAGCATACTTTGTTATCCTTTTGCCACGGGACGTAATCACTTGGTCCGATATGTATGTCATCTTCATCCAGTTTTTGTGGTATGACAGATTGTACCGCTTCTGTTTTTGATATCTTCTTTGAGGCAAGTCGTTTCCTATTTAACATGTTCAGGAAATCGGTATTTCCACCTGTATTGAGTTGGTATGTCCGCTCTAACTTCACTCCCCTTTTGTTGAACAGGTCTGCAAGGGTACGGTGTGTGATGGTTGCACCAAGTTGGGCTTTTATGTCATCGCCAATTATCGGTATGCCCCTGTCCTCAAATCTTTTTGCCCACGTCGGGTCACTTGCGATAAAGACCGGCATATTGTTTACGAATGCTACACCTGCTTCAAGCGCGCATTCTGCATAGAACCGTGTGGCTTCTTCAGAGCCTACAGGAAGATAATTCAAAAGCACTTCTGCTTTTGAGATATTTAACTCATTTACGATATCCTCTTTTGAAGGTTCATTTTCATTGGCAAGAACAAAAGAATGCTTTTCATCATAATCGTTCATGTGGTCTGCCATGCCGTCCAGAACCTTGCCATTTTTTACAACGGTTCCTGTCTTTGGTACATTCTCACAAAAGACTGTGGTACAGTTAGGCAATTCAAAGATGGCGTCAGCCACATCTTTTCCAACTTTCCTTTTATCGATGTCGAATGCCGCAACAACTTCGATATCGCTTGGTTTGTAACCACCGATCTCCCAGTGCATCAAACCAATTGCATCATCGCTGTTTTTATTCTTATAATATTCAATGCCTTGAATAAGTGAACTTGCACAATTTCCAACACCTACAATTGCGATTTTGATATTATCCATGAATGTATCTCCATTTTTGAAAATGTTGCTAAATGTAATTGTAATTGTAATTTTGACTTTAACTTTAACTTTAACTTGCATCTTGATTATTCACGGTTTTATAAAAGACTTTCTAAATTGTGGACATGGGTCTTGTTTACAACGAATTGTTACGGATAATCGTGGTATATTATACGATTGACACTTTCAGATTATATAATGAACTGCTGTGGAAAGTTATTTAAATGCCAAATTGAATCATTTATTAAGCATCTTGTCCATTGTACATTATAGTAGGGGTTAGTCCTGATAAAATAAAAGACGAGTAGGGCAAGGGGGCACATATATGACTGATATACTAAGGGAGATATTTATCATTCCGGAAGGAATGAACACATTCGAAAATGTGCTTGAGATGGCAATTTCCATGGAGGAACAGGGCAGGGACTTTTATCTTGAAAAAGCAGCATCTGCCATAAAAAGCGTGGAAGTTGTTGGATTATATAAGTACCTGGCAGGGGAAGAAGGCAGGCACGCCGACTATTTGAAACAATATATGGCTGGCAAAACAGTGCCTGATGTTAAATTTGCAGCGCTTGAATTTAAACCTTCATTTGCCACAGAGTTTACGGATGAACGCCTGGGCGAGATTGGTGTACTTTTGGCAGCGCTCCGTCTTGAGCGAAAAAGTGAATATTTCTATGCCGAACTTTCAAAACGTGCTGAAAATGAAAAGCAGCGCGAGTTTTTTGATAAACTTGCATCTGTCGAGAGGGGGCATTATGAACTGATCGATGGATTCTTAGAAGAATCCACGCAATTCAGGATGCAAACATAACTTTCATTTGATATTTACATCAGGAGGGATCAGGAGTGGAAAATAAATATAATCCGGCAGAACTGGCGAAAGGGGTTTACTGGGTAGGTGTGGTTGACTGGAACCTCCGTGATTTTCATGGTTATGTGACACCAAAGGGAACTACATATAATGCTTACCTGATAGTAGATGAGAAGATCGCACTTGTGGATACTGTGAAATCGCATTTTGCAGGAGAGCTGATCAAGCAGATCCAAAAAATAATCGACCCTACAAGGATTGATTATGTAATATCGAACCACGTTGAAATGGATCATTCAGGTTCTTTGCCTGTGCTTATGAGACTAATTCCGAATGCCATGATCATTGCAACAAAACGAGGCAAGGATGGGTTGTGTCAACATTATGGTGGTATGGGATGCAAGGACTGGAATTTTGAGGTTGTTGAAACAGGCAGTGAGTTGGATCTTGGCACCAGGACATTGATGTTCATTGAAGCAAAAATGCTGCACTGGCCTGACAGCATGCACACCTACATCAAAGAGGATAAAATACTCCTTTCAAACGATGCCTTTGGACAACATATTGCCTCATCACATCGGTTCAATGATGAGGTCGGTGATGTGATGGACGATGCTGCTGAATATTATGCAAACATCTTGATGCCGTTCGGCTCACAGGTACTCAAGTATGTGGATACGGTGAAACAACTTGGCATTGAGATCGATATGATCGCACCATGTCATGGCGTGATATGGCGAAAGGATCCTGCACAGGTAATCGCTGCTTATGAGCGGTGGGCAAATGCCGGGACTGTGCCAAAGGTTCTGGTAATCTATGATACGATGTGGAAAAGCACTGAGAGGATGGCAAAAGCGATGGTCGATGGCATCATTGCTTCCGGTGTTGAGGCAAAGCTCCTTAACTTGCAGAAGAACGACTGGAGTGCGATCATAAAAGAGGTGCTGGATGCACCGGTAATTGCTGTTGGTTCGCCCACTCTCAACAATGGAATGTACCCATCAGTTGCCGGATTTTTGACATACCTTAAGGGACTGCGACCAAAAGGTAAAAAGGCGGTTGCGTTCGGCTCATTCGGCTGGGGCGGCGGGGCTGTGAAAGCGGTTGAAAAGGAATTGGAGACCGCAGGGTTTGAGATCATGGAACCCGGTTTGCAGGTGAAGTTCAGACCCGACGATGATGCTTTGAGGACGTGCAAAGAGATGGGCATCAGGCTTGCAAGTATGGCAGACCCGGCAGATTTGGCAAACGTAGCAGACTCGGCAAACGTGGCAGAATCGTCAGAGGGGAAATGATATCCATTTTATCAGATATGTAAAAGATATTGAAAAGATAAAGGAGTGATATATGTGGAATTTTCAAGCGACATTGAAACAGAAATATATGAATCGTCA
>JAUVET010000242.1 GCA_030594665.1 Methanosarcinaceae archaeon | reverse complement strand
CCGTCTCCAAGCATCTGACCTTCGCATCCCTCACAGAGCACTTCCGTGTTCTCATGGCAGAATGCGCAGTCTTTTGCTTCAGCAGTTATCGTATGAGGCATCCACTCTCCATATCCTGTGTGGGTTTCGTTACCATAACTGGTAGACATCTTGAGGAATGGCTTTATCAGACCATCGCTCGCTATAGCCAGATAGAACTCATCTGCCACCATGCCGTCGGTTTTTTTAGTCTCCAGATGGCAGTTCACGCATGTTACTGTCCATCCGGCATGACATGCTGCGCAATCGAGTGTAGCATCATGGATTTCATGTGCGGGTATCTCCTGTGAGTATTGTGTCACATTCATCTCCTTGACCACTTTTCCAGGACTTTTGTGGCAGTCTTCGCACGCTGTCGTTACCGCTTGCATCTGGTGAGCATAGATGTTACCATCGCCATGCATCTCTTCTGCAGAATGGCAGTCCGTGCAGATCAATCCTTTCTCATAGTGTATGTCAGCATGAGGTCCCTCGCTACTGTGTACTGGCATATCTCCTACAAAGGTCGAGGTCTGCTTCTTGAGATGACATGGGTCGCACGTATCCATGGTTATCTCGACAGTCTCTTCGCCATGTCCCATCGAAGCTATATATCCCTGATGGCACTTTGTGCAGGTGGTGGCATGGCATTTGGCGCAGTTACTCTCTTCGTAGAATACATCCATATCAATCCCATAGTGTCCTGCTGCCCCTCGCTCATACTCGCCCACCATTCCATAGGCGTTGTAATGCAACGAGGTGGTAAAGTTTGCAGCAACATCCGGATGACAGTTTTCACAGCCCTCAAAATCGGGCTGGGAATCTTCCGTTGCAAGAGCACTGGTTGCAACCGATAATGACAGAATCGCAACCATTACTAAAATAGATACATTCTCAATTAATTCCATTGTTGTTTCCCTCATCTACAATTTTATTTAATCGATGATACATTATAATATATTATATATAATTTATAACCGTTTACAGTATTTAGCTTTGTTGCCGATAACAGTATCTCCGAAGAACTGTTTTGTTTTATTCTGTAAGTCGTTTTATTCGATTTTTTAATTTTTAAACAGTTGGACATGATGCAAAATATCGTTCTATATATTCAGAATATCCTATGGGGAAAGTAGAGATACAACCACAAAATCATCTAGAAATAGAAGGTCTCGATCGATTTTTTGTTCGCAAAGTAACAAAATTTGGAAACAGTGCCAACGGTGGTGTAAAAATCCCCAATTGGGGCGGTTTAAAATTTCACTCCCTTCCTCACCACCCATATTCAGGGATCATCCAGTGCAAAAAGTAAAACATCCCCGGTTTTTGCAACATCGTGCAGGCGTTTTGTAAAACCGCTTTTTGAGAACAGGCAGTAGTACTCTTTGCGCGTGCTGTGGTTCCATTTGATCAATCCGGATGTCATCATTACCGTGAGTTATCGTGTTCGTTCCGATCGTGAGACGCAATTTCGCTAATGGGCTACTGAGCATCTGAGGGAAGCAGCGAGAAAAATAACCGATAAAGAATCAACAAACGATGGTAATCAAAATAGATAGTATATCTACCACGGGCTGAACTGGATACGGCATTTTTGAAAAAAGTGAACTATCCTTCCCTTCCGCTATGCGGTGAGAAAAGGGTTTCCTGCTTCATTCGGATAAGCCAATCAAGTTTTTTAGTTGTCCATAACATGCAATTCGATGAAAAAAAATCGTTATGCCTGAATTTTTAAAAGAAATGGATAAATAATCCACAGTCCATAAAATGGGAAAAATTCAATCGAGAAAAAGTATATATCTTACCACGTCTTACATGTAAGACATGGAAACAATAACCTTAAGCGCCAAAGGGCAGATAGTCATACCTGCCAGAATAAGAAAAAAGTTCGGGCTCATAAAAGGTACTAAACTGAATATCGTGGAAGAAGAAGGGCATATCAAAATGCTCATGCCTGTAAAACTCACGGCACTGTGCGGGACATGGTCTGATCTCGACAGCAAAAGTATCAGGGAACAGATCGACAGGATGCGAAATGAGGACAGGTATTAGATGGAAGCTATACTTATCGATACAATGCATGTGGTTGATATTCTCATAGATGATTCATATTTTGATCTTGCACAAGCAATACAGGACAAAAAAATAACAGGGCTTGTTTCAGTTGTCACGCTCACTGAGCTAGTAAAAATAGGCGGCATAAAGCATAAAGAAAAAATGCATAATAATTTGAATAGCCTCATCAATTCCAATCTTATTTTTGTGGATGTCAACCATACGATTGCCATGCGAGCAGGAGAACTGCGCCTGAAATATGATATTCCGACTGTTGACTCACTCATTGCAGCGACAGGAATAGTTGAGAACGTGAAACATATTTTAACAGATGACCACCATTTCAAACCTCTAAAAAATCACATAAAACCTATTAACCTGAAAACTGCTTTGAAACTTGCAAAGTGAACTACCCTTCCCTGCCAATATGCGACGAGTAAGGGGCTTCTGCTTGGCCGTTCCACCCGATACCGCCTAAAAAGGCTGGTCTAATCATAAAGTAATTGTAAAGTAAATTCCGTTAATCGTAAAGTGAAATGAAAATGTGGTGAAGACTAATAGCATTTCCAATGTTCACGCATAACTTTCTGATCAAAATAACCTAACCTGATTCACCAAAACTCCACACGGAACTGGCAGGATCTTATCGAAAAGTTTGGACCGGGACTTTATCAACGGCGGTTTAAAAATCTCTTCCCTCATCACCCATATTTAGAGATCATCCAGTGCAAAAAGTAAAACATCCCCGTTTTTTGCAACATCGTGCAGGCGCTTTGTAAAACCACTTTTTGAGAACAGGCAGTAGTGCTCTTTGCGCGTGCTGTGGTTCCATTTGATCAATCCGGATATCTTTTTAAGTTTTACCAGTGTATCCACATCCATCTTGCGATTGTTCCATTTACACTCGCCAAGGAGAATGTCTTTTGTATCATCATTTAAGGCAACGATATCGATCTCATCACCTTTGCGGTTCCACCATGACCCGATCTTTTGGAATTCAAATGGAAGTTTGTTCTCATCGTTTGATCTGTGCAGGGATCCTATGCAGATGTCTTCAAAGATCGGACCTATGTACTGGTCAAGCTCGGATTCGACTTTTGAAAGTACATACCCTGGCCTGCCGCTCTCTATAAACCCGCGGTTCTTGTGGATGAAGCGAAACCAGAATTTGAAAAAATTATCTTTGATAAAATACCTGCCCTTTTTGGATCCGGATAGTTTTTCATCTACCGGAACTTTGCGCACCAGTATCTCATATTCATTG
>JAUVET010000012.1 GCA_030594665.1 Methanosarcinaceae archaeon | reverse complement strand
GAGTTCCCCACAGGCATGGGGATGAAACAAAATCGATCGCGGGATGATTAACTTTTGATAGGGACTAGGGAATTTGATTCGACTGCGATCGGTTTTTGACACATATTTGAAAGTCAAGTTAGAATTGCATATTGGTGCTGTGACCAGTAAGTTGGTAGTTTTGGGCGGCGGAATGCTACATTATTATCACTTTAAGCTCAGTTAGCATGTTGCTGTTATTTGTAAGCAGTGGGTAGTGGATTGGCAGCGATGGAACGTGCCGCCTGCGGCGGTTGCATCGGTTTTTAGAATCAGATGAACGATCTCATACGCAACTATACAAATACAAAAAAAATAAAATAAAATGTTACAACGCTTTGAATTTAACATCATTTTCAATGTACCCTCACTCCACACGCTTAACAACAAGCACAACCCCATCCTTTTCAATGATCTCAACCTTTTCCCCTTTGGCAATAAACTCATCCGCGCGTGCTTTCCAGTACTCGCCCTTATGCCTGACAAAACCTATAGTTCCGGGTTCAAGCGGATCGATGGTCTTTGCCATATCCCCCATCATTTCTCCGACAAGGGGTTTTCTGTGCCTGACCTCCATCACCTTGTATAGGGCAAACATCATCACGATACCGATCACCACGGTCGGCGCAGCAACGGATATTATAAGACTTCTCTGGAAATCGGCAGGCGTATAATAATTCGGGAAACTCATTGGTACCAAAAGAATGCTCCCTGCGATCAGGCATATCAGGCCTGCAATACCAAATACCCCGAAACCGGGCGCTTGGAATTCCAGTACCACCAGTGCAATTCCTATGAGCAAAAGGAAGACCGCCGCGATATTGACATCAAAACCCGTACCGATAAGTCCCAGTGTTATTGCGATTATACCAAATATCTCAGCACCAACTCCGGGATTGGATATCCCGAACACGACACCGTATATCCCGAGCATCATCAGGATGGATGATATAAGAGGATTTGAAATGATATTCATGAAAGATAACTTTACTGACGGAGTGTAATATTCAATATCCGCACCGCTCGTGCTAAGTGTTTTACCTTTAATAACCTCTCCATCTACCTGCACCAGCAGGTCCTCTATCGTAGGTGCAATAAACTCAATGACCCCTGCGTCCAGTGCGGATTCGGCATTGAGGTTCAGGTTCTTGGTAATAAACTCCTCGGCAACAGTCTCATTCCTGCCGTGCATGAGTGCTTTTTCACGCGCAAGCGCAACAATGGCATTCACGATCTTTGACTCCTCTATCGGTTCAATTCCGGTTGCCGACATCTCAACAGGCTGTGCCGAACCGATGATCGTATGCGGAGCCATTGCTGCGATATCCGTACTGATCAATATCAATGTACCTGCAGACCATGCTTTCACACCTTCCGGATAAACATATCCGATTACCGGAACATCCGTCTGGTCAATTGATTCAATAATATTGAACGTCTCATCCAATCCGCCCCCTGGCGTGTTGAGTGTAATAACAAGAGCCTCAAAGCCTCCAGCCTCGGCTGCAAAAATTGCATCCAGGACAATGTCGTCAGATACCGGAGTGATGGAATCTGAAATCTCAAGAACAAGCACTTTTTGCCCTGCACCGGCATATGCAGGTGAGATAAAAAGAATGAGACTAAAAATAAAAAAGATAATGGGGAAGAGATACAATCTTCTGTGCACCATATCATCTCCCTCCAATTCGATTTTCACTTTATGCCTTCTTCACAATAGCCTGCGACACTGCAGCAATTTCTCCGATCTCGCTTGATGAAGATATTATAATCATATTCTTCTCCCGTGCGATCTCGGCATAGGTCTGGAGTTCCCGCAGTTTGATGGCTACAGGCACTTGCCCATACAGTCTTGCAGCCTCTGTCATCTTTTCGGCAGCTTTGAACTCACCATCTGCCAAAATGATACGTGCGCGCTTTTCACGCTCTGCCTCTGCCTGTTTTGCAATTGCACGAAGCATGGTTTCGGGAAGACTGACATCCCTTAATGTCACACCTGTAACCTTAATACCCCACGGATCTGTAGAATCATCAAGCAGTACCTGGATATCCTTGTTGATCTGCTCACGCTTTGAAAGCACATCATCAAGTTCTATCTGACCCAGCACATCCCTGAGCGTGGTCTGGGAAAGCATTGATGTTGCAAACCTGAAATTTTCCACCTCTGTCACGGCAGCACCGGGTTCAACAACCTTGTAATACACAACCGCGTCCACTTCAATAGTTACGTTATCTCTTGTAATAACAGATTGCTTCGGGACATCGATAGTGACCACACGAAGATCGATCTTTACAACACTATCGATCACGGGAATGATCAGGAAAAGCCCGGGTCCTTTCACACCGCTAAGCCTGCCCAACCTGAAGATCACAACACGTTCATATTCCTTCACCATCTTGATGGATTGGGACAATATAGCTACAACAATTACCAATATCGGAAATATAAGTTCACTTGCCATTATAACACCTTCCTAAAACTAAAGTGAATGTTTCAGGATAAAAAGCTATTGCTTGATAAAAAAGTTTAGAGGATTGATGGGGCCAAAAATTATTCGAGGGGATGTACAAGAAAGCAATAATTGTACATTGAATTATGAAAACAAATTGTCATCTTTCGTTAGACCCACAACGATAAAGACGCTGTTAAGGTTTATTAACTTGATAGTATTTGATGTGTGAAATTTCAAACAACGCCGGAAGCAGAGTCGGGCGCTGGTATACAATAAAACAATATGTCTATATGGACATCTACAAATAAGTGTACATGTTGTGATCATCAATCTAAAAATATGCCAAATGACAGTGGTAACTTATACGAATATTTTATCTATTAGTACGATATTTGAGACTTTTTATTATCTTCCGGAATGGTTAGGAAAAGCACAGAGGGACACAGAGAAAAAAGCAATAGCTTTCTGTGCCCTGCACGCCCCACAGGCGTAGCAGGCACTCAACTCCGTAGGAGGTGAGTGTATCTGCGTCTAATATCATTGTTAAAATCACTGGATTTTGGAATTATGCCAGTCCGAGTTAATCCGAGCGTTGCGAGGATTTACTCGATTTACTCCGTCCTTTGTAGTTAGCCCTCCATTTCTCATAATTCTCTTTGAATATCGGTTCATTAGGTAAGAGTTCTATAGCTTTACTATAAGCACTTATAATTTCTGTCTCAGGGGAACGCAACCAATTCAAAGTTATTGCAAGATCAAACCAACACCAAGCAGTCCTAATATAATCATCTGATAATTGTATAGCCCTGCGTAATAGTTCAAGAGCTTCTTTGTTTAATCGTTTTCGGACATGTCCTCGCGCTTTTGATGCTAATTTCATCTTTGTTTGTGCAAATTCATGTACGGCTTTCTGGTCTTCGCGAAGAATATCATAATTGGAAGCAAAAACCGTATGTGCATCTTCAAATTTTCCGGCTCTTTTGTATAATATTGCTAATTCAATTAATTCATCACCAGTTGTCGGAGAAGGAATTTCCTGAAGAATTAATGAAGCTTTTGATGGTTTTTGAGAATTCAAATATGCTCTGGCCATCGCAAGATAAAGTAAATGTCTATCGATTAATTCAATGTTATTTCTATTCTCATTAAACATGTATTCAGCTGATGATAAGTCCCCCAAACCAGCTTTATACTCGATAAGTTGACCTATAAGTGCTCCTGATGTTGGAACATTTGATAAAGCCTGTTCCAAATTTAT
This sequence comes from Methanosarcinaceae archaeon, assembly GCA_030594665.1. The sequence continues at coordinate 9,580 of JAUVET010000012.1, read as the reverse complement.
AAGGGCGCTTTTTCTATCCCCTGTAGCCCAAAGATGGGCGCTATTACGTAAAGAATGAATCACAACATATTGTGGATGTGCAGGCAAAATAACACGGAAATATGTTTTCTCTTTATCAAATTCGAATTTAGGCTCTGGTGAGCCGTTTTCTTTCATTTTCCTTCGGATTTTCGGTATTCCCGTACCCCGTCCTTCTGCAAGATTGAGTTCTTTAAGGAACTCCCCAATTCTTCGATTTCGACTTTGGACTGGCGGCACAACTCCATCCGCTTGTAAATGCTGCAATTCAATCCCGGGAACTGGTCCCGGATAACTGATTATTTCCATTCGGTCAGGATATAAATATACCTTAATAGGTTCATGAATTTCATAACTTCTATGATAAACTGCATTTACAAGAGCTTCTTCCATTGCTTCATATGGAAACGCAACTGCTTTATGGGCTTCAGCTCTTCCTGGAATCTTTTTAATCATTGAAGTACTGAAACTGTTTAAATAATCAAGTGATTGTCTTAATTGGAAATGAATTGGACCTTTGAAAACTTTTTCTTCGATAAGATCACCACCTGCATCATCACCAAATTCAACGACTTCTATCCGGGTTACCGGGAAATAATGATCCGGACTTTCTGTGAAAAATAGTAATGCAACATTTCTTGGAGCTTCATGACTATTCAAAGGTGAAACGATCTTCATATAACGATACAGATCCCTATCAGGAATAAACACGTTTTCGGCGACTAGATCACTCCGAATATCAGTAAGATACTTCCTTACGAGGGATGATGATATAACATCGACTAGAATAGAATTATTACGTCGGTCATCAAAAGGAATTTTTGCAGTCATTTGCATTAGCTGTGTTAAAATATCCCCTTTTGCTTGAACCGACTCACTTCCCTGACGAACATAATAAGCACGAGTACCTTCTTTAAGTTTTACTGGAGCCTGGTAAGGTCGTAATTCTCCGCCTGGAACCCATATTACAAGAATTTGTTTTTCCATATAAATTTCCGGTGAAATTACTGGTTGATATTCCGGATCTATTCTCTTGCAATTACCTCGTATTTTTTTCTGAATTTCGTCTAAATTCTGATCTTCTAATCCATACGGAGGAAGAATTGGTTGTCCATTCTTTTCTTCAATACCCAAAATAATATATCCACCATTTAAATTAAAAAAATCATTTGCAAAAGCACAAATGGTATGGATCACATTTTCTAAAATAGGTTCAGACCATGTTTTTTTAAATTCTCGCCTGACTGATTCCATAGATCGGGCAAATATTAAATCATCAAGGTTTATTGGCAATATCTTCATTTATTCAATCCTTTTATAAACACTTATATCCGAAACTTAATGTATCAACCTTTTCAAATTGGCATTTCGATTTAATCACATATTTATTATTTTGGATAAAATTATAAAAATAATATAGAATATGCTATTAATGAACTTCATTTTTTATAGTATATAATCTATAGGATTATATAGTTCGAGTTAATTCGACCGAAGGGAGATTTTTCTCGATATTTCTTTTGTATATGTGATTTGCAGTTATTATTTTTGTACTTGTTCAGGTAGTTTTGATGCTGAGACAATCCGCCGTAGGCGGTTGTATTGGTTTTTGTTTCAGATAAAACAATTTCATTTATGCACCCATCTTATCACTATACAAATACTTATTTTCAATTACATTAATACTTTTTTGTCATATAACAAAACGACTAATTTAGAAATTACAATTGAATTCATCATATTAGAACTTATATATAAAAATAGATTCCTGCGCCTTAAAGGTAACGCAATATCAAACAAAACAATAGTAAGAGGATAAACGGACATATTCTTTGATGCCCCTGACCTTGCGAAGCAATACGAGGTCGGTGACGAATTGTAATTTCATAACTTAGAGATTTTTTATTATCTTCCGGAATGGTTCGAAAAACCACAGAGAACACAGAGAGCACAGAGAAAAAACAACGACCCTCTGCGTCCTCCGCGTTCTCTGCGGTGAATATTTTTGCCATGATTCATTTTATCCGGAATATATTAAAAAGTCTCATAATTAACAGCTTTGTTTCAAAAATCCAAATCCCATAATATCCCAACTCTATACACACAATCATCATTTTTCACACATGAGCGACTTTCTACACAAACTCGCTTGAAAAAAAAATCACCATTATCCAATTTAACAGAGTTGAAGCATACATATCAATGCATAGTAAATGATAAATCCAATATGCACAATGTATGGATGATAAAATGAGTGTAAAATGTACGGAATGTGGTGGTCACGGTGTCAAAGTCATATCCACCGAAAAGTGCCCGAAGTGTAAGGGTTCAGGAAAAGCGAAGTCGGTTGACCTGATGAAACTGTCCGAAAAAGACATGGGCAGTTTTTTGCAGGGTGGTGCCGCCTGCGAGAAGTGTGGCGGAAGCGGGGAGATCAAGATCACAGAGCCGTGTGAAGCATGTGAAGGACGCGGCGCGTTCTACAAATGCAAAGTTTGCGGCATTCCTATTGACAAACTGATTGACGGCGAGGAAGTGTGTAAAGCATGCGGCGGGTCGCAGATGGTGTATAACCTTGATGATTCATGCGACATGGATGAAGTGGAAGTTGGTAAACTCTACCACACGATCGGGAACAGTATCGCCGCATTTGGCGTGTTCGTGGACTTCAATCCACACGTGCGTGGGCTCATTCATTCAAGTAACATCACACGCACGATCGATGTTGGTGATGAGGTTATTGTTTATGTGAAGGATATTAAGAAGAACGGTAATATGGACCTTGTCCCGAAATATCCTGCCGAGTACCAGACAGTTGAGCTCGAAAAAGACATTCCTGTCAAAAAGTCGTCACAACTCCATGATTTTGTCAGGAAGATCGTTAGACTCGAAGGCGAAGTGATACAGGTAAAACAAACAGGCGGACCTACCATATTTACCATATCGGATGACGATGGTCTTGTGATGTGTGCCGCGTTTGAGCGCGCAGGTGAGCGTGCATACCCTAATATCGATACTGATATGATAGTGACCATCGTAGGTGAAGTGAGCCTGCGGGATGGCAAGGTGCAGGTAGAGGTACGGAGTATCAAGAAACTTGTCGGAACAGGGGAAAAAGCAATACGGGAGCGGATCGAAAGTGCGATCGACAAAAGGGCTGAGCCCAATGAGATCGAATTTTTGATCGAGAGTGAGATCCTGGAGAAATTGCGCCCGTCAATGAAGCATGTGGCAAAGGAGATCAAAAAAGCTATCATCAAGTCAAAACCGATAGTACTGCGACATCACGCCGATGCAGACGGAATGACAGCGGCTGTGGCGATCGAGCGCGCGATCCTGCCACTGATACGCGAGGTTGGAGGGACAGATGCCGAATACCACTATTACAGGCGTGCACCATCAAAAGCGCCATTCTATGAAATGATGGATATCACCCGGGATATCTCATATGCACTTGACGATTCAGCGCGGCATGGCCAGAAAATGCCGTTTGTGATACTTGTTGACAACGGTTCGACAGAAGAAGACATACCTGCGATGAAACAGGCACAGGTATATGGAATTGATATGGTCGTCATAGATCACCATCATCCGGATGAGTTGGTTGACCAGTACCTCCGTGCCCATGTGAACCCTGCACATGTTGGCGGGGATTTCGGAGTGACCACAGGCATGCTGTGTACCGAAGTTGCGCGAATGATCAACCCGGGCGTTGTTGATGAGATCAAGCACCTGCCTGCAATATCTGCAGTCGGGGATCGTTCCGAAGCGGATGAAGCGCACAGGTATATCGAACTTGTATCAGACAAATATTCTCTTAAACAATTGAAAGACATTGCCCTTGCTCTTGATTTTGAAGCCTACTGGTTGAAATTCAGTAGCGGAAAATGTATTGTTGATGACCTGATGAACTTAGGAGACGCCACGATCCACAAAAACCTGGTTAAACTCCTGTGTGAGCTGGCAAATGGAATGATCTCAGAGCAACTTAATGCATGTCTCCCCAATATCAAATCACAGCCGCTTCCAAACGGCGCGATGTTGAACGTACTTGATGTTGAGAACTATGCACACAAGTTCACGTTCCCGCCACCTGGAAAGACTTCAGGCGAAGTACACGACCGTATGTGCCAGAAGTTTGAGAACAAACCTATCGTAACAATTGGATATGGTCCGGATTTTGCCGTGATACGATCCAAGAACGTGCGGATGAATATCCCCCAAATGGTGCGCGAACTGCATGATGAGATCGTAGGCGCAGGTGTAAATGGCGGTGGACATCTTGTTGTCGGAAGTATAAAGTTCGTAGAAGGCATGCGCTCAAAGGTATTATTGAAATTGGTGGAAAAGATCGGTAATGTGGAAGTGGATTGAAACACTTTCCAGGTATTTTTCCGATATCGACTCTAATCAACATCCGTTTAAATTGGGTATGTGTTTAGATGGTTACGATAAAATGTCGATGCAAAGCCCAAATTGCTAGACCCCGCGCAGCAACCCGCCGCAGGCGGCGTATTCCAAACAGAATGAATAAAATCTATATCGGTCGCATTAAATCAAATTATATTGAGATATCACCGCAAAGACACGCAAAGAAAAAAAAGCAATACTCCTCCGCGCCCTCTGCGGTAAAAATTTGTTCCATCTTTACTGAAATAACTCAATTTTGAACTGTGTCGTGCGATTTAATTCAACCGAATGGAAAATTTTCTCGTTTGAGTTCAGGTCTAAAGTTCAGACTTAAACTTAAGCAGACTCTAATCCACACGCAGGATACGCACAAGTGACTCGACAGGTACATCTGATAATATATCCGCACCTTTCTTATCGACAAGTACTGCTACAGCTACAGGTTTTGCACCCAATTCACGGATCTGTTCAATTGCATCAATGATCGTTGTGCCTGATGTGATCACATCATCAACGATAACACAGTTCTTATTCGCAACATCACCAAAATGCCTGCTGAATGTTCCGCGTATGTTAGCACCTTTAATGTTATCCTTGTGGGAATGGAACACTGCAAAATCAGTCCCAAGCTCATCTGCCATAAGACTTGCAAATGGTACACCGCTTGATGCGATCCCAACGACAATATCAACTTCCGAATCTGTCCGGGTGACCGATTCAAGTACCATATCAGACAATGCATTTGCAATATAACGAAGCCTGTACGAACTTTTTCCTATATTGCTCCAATCCACTGAAATATCTCTTGGTGCAGGCGAAGTTGCCTCTTTTTTAGAACGTGTCAAAAGCCATGTCACCGTCTCCCGCGAAACATTCAATTCATCTGCTATCTGTCCGGTCACAAGTCCTTTTGATTGCAGTTCAACTGCCTTTTGGATTAGATATTCTATATTCTTCATCATATTCCCACCTGATCAAACGCATAATTCTTTTCGTAATGAAAGTATATAATATTCGTACTGTTATATTTTTCTTTTGCGTCTTTTTTTTAGATCCGAACCGCATATCGGACAGATATTACCTTCATCAAACCGCTTATGACATCCCACACACTGTTTTTCCCATATAAGTATATCACGTATCTTCTTCTGAACAATCGGTTTCACATCAATACCAAGCATCACAGCTACGTTCTGAACAGCATAGTCATCAGTCAAAAGTATAGCATTGTCTTTGCGTTCCAGTGCTTTTGCAAGTATCTCAATATCAGTAATGGATAACTCTTCCACATCGCGGGTATGTTTTGCCATATTGAGTACATCTTCTATCATGTCCGGTTGTGGTGCCTCAACTCTTGTCCCCTCCTCACGCGCAAGCTCAAAACGCATAGCTGCTTCGCTGCTTTTCAGTTCATTTACAACGGATGGAACAGTTATCAAAAGAGTGCTTTCCACAGGATATCCCATAATAAAAACCGCAGAGTCTGCTATATAGTACGTCATGATGTTGTCTTCGTCTTAGTTTTACGTTAGCTCTTTAACAAGCCAACCCCAATATTTGATCGTGGCAATAAGCCCAAGCGTCATGCCAATCGCAAGAAGGAAGTTTGCAATCATTTCTACTTTCTCAGTGTATATTGCAAATGATGAATAAACCTCTGCAATCAGCATGAAAACAATGGCCAGGTAATAAATGTAAAAATAAGGCTTGAACTGCAGGGCGCTACCCAACCGCTTGCTCAGTAGTGACATGAGGTACAGGACGATAGTAAATGATATGACTGCAATATCCCACGTATAAACATTGTGGTAGATGTTATTCACCACCTGTCATATGAAAATATAATTTTGCTGTTAATATCAGGGACAGTAAGCCACTCAGGACTTCTGATGCATTTGTTAATGAATTGTCATGCAAAAATAAATGGGTTGGTATTATCGCAGTAATCAGAACCAGTAATGGAATAATGAACAGGTAATAGTGTGTGTTCACATTGAACTTTTTCTGGTAGAAAAGCCCTATCCCACCTATAAAAAGTACAATAATAGCAGCCACTATCCATGTATATATATCCAAAAGTGCCGCGATCGTTTCATAACCAGTCATACCTAACGTCTCTTCTTGAAAGCTTCGACAAATGCGTCACCGGGTGCTTTTGTGGGATTGCCACTCATAATTCCTGAGTAATCAGAGAACGGCAATTTGATCTCAATTCCCCTGTCCCCTATCTCAAGTTCGTGTATCTTCTTGTCGTGTTTGCTTCCGCGCATCTTGAGAACCGATATCGCTTTTCGCATCTCAGATTCGATCTCAACATACCGCAACAGAATAATTGAATCCATTACATAACTTGTTCCGTTGCCTGCTATCGTCAATTTGCCGGAAAGCTCTGTTTGTTCATTAGTGAATATAGATGTTATATTCTTTGATTTTAAGAAGTCTGCAAGCATGTGAATATGCTCACGAAGTTCTATTGTAGTTTCCAAAGCGGGTTGGAATCCATGGACACCATCGATCAGCACACGTTTTGCATCCATCTCTTCGATTATTGACTTTAACAAAAGAGTATGTGCGTTTGCATCGAGTTCCGATGAATTTGTATGGAATATCCTGATCATTCCGGATTCGAGATATTTGTCAAGTTTATACCCGATCGACTCTGCATTCAATTTAAGCTGCCCCTCATCTTCCTCAAATGAAACGATTATCCCGGGTTCACCCTTCTTTGCACCTTCTATGATGAACTGCATGCCAATAAGGGTTTTTCCGCTACCGCTACCGCCTGATATGAGAGTACTTGTACCGCACAAAAGCCCTCCCCCGCACATCTCATCAAGACCCGCAATACCTGTTGGAACCCGTATGTTGGTGTATCCTTTGTGCGATGTTGAGTGTACACGCTGATACACAGTAATACCCTCATCTGTTATTGAATATGTGTGCTTGCCGGTTGAAGGGTTTTGCCCCCGCATCTTAAGAACTTCCAAAGACCTTACCCTTCGATCGTTCTTGAGATCATTTGAAAGATATATGATACCATCTGAGACATAACTCAATTCACTTTTTATTAGATCTTCTTCACTGAACTCTCCTGTTATAAGCACAAGAGCATTCCAGGTTTTCATGCGCATGAACAGATCATAATAAAAACGACGGCGAGTGGCCCTATCGAGATTCATATCAATGGCTGTGATAGGATCGATCACAATCCTGTCTGGTTTGATGTTCTCGATCTGAGCTTCAATGAAAGAAGCAAATGCATCAATTCCTTCATTGATTATTTCGATTCCAACCGGTACATACCTGACATTGCCCTGTGCAAGTAATAACATATTATAAAAACTAAACTGTGACATGAAGTTGTTAACCACAGCCACCGGTTCACTGAGCGCAGTGACATACATGCAAACCTCATCGTTGCGTGCAGCATTGAATATCGACTGCATTACAAATGTTGTTTTTCCTGAACCTGCAGTACCTGCAATCAAAACAATGGATGGTCTTGTGAATCCCCCTTTAAGAATGTCGTCAAGCCCTTCCATACCGGATGAAACATATTTCATAATAAGCACCTATTAAAGATATTAAATCGAAATGTTATACTAATGTGCATTACATGATCTTTTTTATTTTTTCTACAGATTTCTCCAGTTCCACAAGGATCAAACCCAACCCTGCGTCAGGTTCTGTCAATATGACAAGAAGCGCTTTTGGTCCTGCTCCCATAGCAATCAATTTTCCGTGATCTGATTCTACAATAATCCTATCCGGAATACCTTTTCTAAGTTCAGTGGTTGCACTTTCAGCTGCACCAAGCATAGTAGCCGACATCGCAGCAAATGTTTCTGCATGAGATTGGCTTTCCATATCTGAAACAATTAGAATCCCATCACGACTGGCAATAGAAGATGCAGTGATGCCACCCATCTGTTTTAAGTCCGATAGGATTTTATTAAGCATATCATTTTTGGAAGCTATGTGCAAGTCCCCCTTTTTCACATCTGTGTTTTGAATATACCATCGTTAATATTTTATCGTATATATTATATAAATGTATACTGCGAGTTGATCCGAGTATAGCGAGGATTTTCTCGTTGTAGATAATTTATAGGATTATATAGTGTGAGTTGATCCAAGTATAGCGAGGATTTTCTCGTTGTAGATAATTTATAGGATTATATAGTGTGAGTTGATCCAAGTATAGCGAGGATTTTCTCGTTGTGTATATTTTATAAATATATAGTGTGAGTTGATCCGAGCATAGCGAGGATTTTTTCGTTGTACATAATTAATAGGATTAATGCACTCCGAGTTAACGCGAACGAAGTGAGCGTTTTCTCGTAGTATATATTCTATAAATATATAGTGCAAGTTAATCTGAGCGTCAGCGAAGATTTTCTCGTAGCAAATTTACAAAAAGCTTTGTTATCTCTGCTCTTTTACCCTTGTCTATTAACAAACATTAAATTTATTTGTGTAATGCATTTTTTGCATATATTAATTTTACAACTGTATTATAATAACCAAACTATTAAATATGTTTTGTTTTTTTGGGACTGTGAACCACTCTTCTCTACCGCTACACGGTAAAGAAGGAAATTCCTGCTTCATCCAGATAAATTGTTTTGAACAGATTTTTAACCTAAAACAAGTATTAATAAAGCATGAACATTGAAAAAGCAAAAGAAACGATCATTGATTTTATTCGCACAAAGACACAGGAAGCAGGAGTAAATGGAATGGTCGTTGGACTAAGCGGAGGAATTGACTCAGCTCTTACAGCCTATCTGGCAGTTGAAGCGCTCGGGCATGAGAACGTACTCGGAATACACCTTCCTGAACTGAACATCACACCAGCCGAGGATGTGCTGGACGCTACAGAAGTTGCAGATCGACTCAACATAGAGTTTAAAACAATAAACATATCAGAGATCATGTCCGCATTCATGTATTCAATACCGGAAAGTGACAATGCATCCCCTCTTACAAACGGAAACCTTAAAGCACGTATCCGTATGTCAATCCTGTACTATTATGCCAATATGTCCAACCGTATGGTTATCGGAACAGGCAACAAAACCGAAATAATGCTCGGATATTATACAAAATACGGCGACGGCGGTGTTGACATTGAACCTTTAGGCGACCTGTA
>JAUVET010000121.1 GCA_030594665.1 Methanosarcinaceae archaeon | reverse complement strand
AGGCAAGAGAGATCGTTAAACAGGCCGAGATTGATGCGCACGAGTCTGCCCAGAAATCATTAAAGTCTGCGGAAGCGACTATCAAAGAAGAAAAATTAAAGATCATAGATGACAGTGAGGGCGACGCTAAGGCTATTGTTGCAAAAGCACAAGCAAATGTGGACAAGGCTGGAAATCACTTAGTTTCTGAATTTGAGAGGGCAATACATGCTTAGTCCTAAACAGATGAGCCGTGCGACAATTATAGGTCACAAAGACATACTTGAACAAACAGTGAATTCACTGCACGGTATCAATGCGTTCCATATAGAAGATTATAACGATGAAGAACTGGGTCTGAAAATAGGTAAGCCGTTTGAAAATGCAGATGATGTGTCAAATAAACTGATCAAGATCAGGTCGATCTCAAGTTTTTTGGGCATAAAGAAAGCAGAAGTTGGAAAGCAGAATGTTGAATCCCTTTTTAAGGAACTTGACACAAAATTAGTAGAACTGGATGACGAGGTTTCAAAGAGAACCGACAGAAAGAGCGAAATTGAGAACAATCTGAAGGAACTTGATACTCTCAGCAGAGAACTGCTTCCATTTTCCACAATACCTTTAGATCTTGACCAATATCGCGGTTATGAGAATCTGGCTGTTTTTTCAGGTGTTGTAAAAGGTGATATTGAATTTGAACTTTCAAGCATCACAAAATCATACGAACTGTTCTCTGATCCAAAATCCGGAACGATTGCACTGTTTGTTTTGAAAGAGCACGCAGATGCGGTTTCGGATATTTTGCCGGACTTTGCTTTTAAGGAACTGAGGATGCCAGAAATAAGCGGTATACCTGCAGAACTTCTGAAAAAGCTAGAGCAGGATATTGTAAATTCACAAAATAACATTGAATCTCTTAATGCGGAGATCGAGTCACTCAGATCAAAATATTCGGATTTCATATTGGCAAGCGATGAATTGCTTTCTATCGAAGCACAGAAGGCCGAGGCACCTTTGCGGATTGCTACATCTGAACACACATTTGTGATAAATGGATGGGTGCCGAACGAGGATTACGATATGCTGGCACGTACTGTTGAAAATGCAACTGATGGACGTGCTTTCATTTCCAGAACTGACGTAACTAAAGAAGAGGAAGCGATCGTTCCGATCGAATATGAGAATCCAAAGATCTCAAGTCCATTCGAAGAGATCATGGACCTTTATGCTCGTCCAAGATATTCGGAGATCGATCCAACGTCACTTATATTCATCTCATTCCCTCTCTTTTACGGTATGATCCTTGGTGATATCGGATATGGTTTGATATTACTGGGACTCGCACTTGGAATCAAGAAATTGGTTAAATCAGATGCTATAAAGCCTCTTATGAACATCTTGATCTACTGTCAGGTATCAACATTGATATTTGGCGTAATTTATGGTGAATTCCTCGGATTCCCGCTTGCGGGTTTGGAGAGTCACGGTCATTATATACCTGGCCTAATTGCCGGATTTAATACGGTCGATTTGTTTTTATCCCCATTTGGTAATGAAATGGTAACCTATCCTGTTCACAGGACCCATTTGGTGATGACTATGATCGTTGTGACTGCCATGATTGGAGTAGTTCATATTAATATGGGCTATTTACTTGGATTCATTAATGAAAGAAGAAAACATGGTGTTGTAGCCGCGATGCTTGAAAAAGCTAGCTGGTTTGTAATTGAGATCGGTTTAGTGCTATTCGCTCTCGGATATATAGTGGACATCCCAACTGCGATTGGAATTGCAGTGTTCTTAGTCGGATTAGTGATGCTTCTTAAAGGAGAGGGTATCACAGGACTTGTCGAGTTGCCATCGCTTTTGAGCAATTCGCTTTCATACACACGTATCATAGCAGTAGGTTTATCTTCAATTTATATTGCATCAACTGTCAACCAGATAGCATTCGACATGATCATGCCGGATTCATTCGGACCCATGACGATCTTTGCAATAATTGTATTCATTTTCGGACATGCTTTAAACACAGTCCTGAGTATCATTGCCCCCGGATTACACGCACTCAGGTTGCAGTATGTCGAATTCTTTACAAAATTCTATGAAGGCGGGGGCAGAAAGTACGATCCATTCGGATATATTAGGAAATACACGGAGGAATAAATAATATGGTAGTAGAAGGAGCAGCAGTAATGGACCCAGCAGGGTTAAAAGCAATAGGTGCAGGACTTGCAGTCGGTTTGACCGGAATCGCATCAGGTATTGCAGAAAAGGACATCGGTAGTGCAGCGATTGGTGCAATGGCCGAGAACGAAGGACTGTTTGGTAAAGGATTGATCTTGACTGTAATTCCAGAAACTATTGTTATCTTTGGCCTGGTTGTTGCATTGCTGATCAAATAATTGAATTCAAGAGAATTTGTTGCTCTTGAATTCATAAAAGGTGAAAGGTTATGGGACTTGAAACGGTTGTAAAGGATATCACGGATGTTGCAAATGCTGAAGCGTCCAAAATAAATGCTGAAGCTGATACTGAAGTATCCAATATATTGGATGAAGCCAGGCAGAGTGCAAAAAAGATTATGGGTGACAGGCTTGCAAAATCTGAAGATGATATCAAGAAATTAAGGCAGCAAGAGATTTCCAGTGCAAACCTGGAAGTTAAACGCAAAATGCTTAATGCACGTAAAGAAGTACTTGATAAAGTCTATAGCCAGACGACTGATCTGATCGCAAATCTACCATCTTCAAAAAATGAAGAACTATTGAAAGCAATTATTAATAAATATCAAGGCAGCGGTGCTAAGATATACTCAAATAAGGATTCTAAAAAACTCGTTACAAAACTTTCTTCACTTACATATGCCGGTAATATCGATTGTATCGGTGGTGTGGTGATAGAGAATGAAAATGGCACTATCAGACTGGATTATACATACGACATCATTCTTGATAGTGTAAATGATATATCCATGAAGCAAATATCTGACATTTTATTTGGGTGATGTCAAAATGCGACTTTTGCAAAAATTCAAGAAGAAAGGCAAGTCATCGCAATATAAAGGTACTTCTAACTATGCGTATCTGGCGACACGCGTTCGTGCAATGAAGAGTAAACTTGTTCCAAAAGAAACATATCCAAGACTTATGAATATGGGAATAAGTGAGATCACACGATTTATTCAGGAAACCGAATACAAGCGGGAAATTGATGAGTTGGCAAGAACATACAGCGGTGTGGATCTGATAGAACATGGATTAAACCGGAACCTTGCAGAGACGTTCACGAAATTGATAAAGATATCAGAAGGTGAACCAAACTATTTGATCACTGAATACTTGAGGAATTATGATATCTGGAACATCAAAACACTTCTTAGAGGTAAATATTACAATGCATCCACAGATGAGATAAAGGAGGCATTGGTTTCAGCAGGTCAGTTAACTTACACGTTTTTGTCAGAACTTGCAGGTAAACAATCGTATAGTGAAGTTGTATCAGTGCTTGAAGGCACTGTCTATTATCCAATATTAAAGGAATATGATGGAACGAACCTTTCTGATATTGAGAACAGGTTGGATAAAATGTATTACACTGGCCTTTTCAATGTGATCGGTAAATCAAGATCAAAAGATCGCAAACTATTTGCAAAATTCATCAGGACCGAGATCGATATAAAGAATTTAAAGACATTGTTCAGATTGAAAAAAGCAGGAGTAAAACAGGATGAGATCATTGATCTGATCATTGATGGCGGTCTTGAATTGAGCACAAATAATATTCAGAAATTATTGCCGCTTTCCTATGATGATTTTATTCAGGCACTTGACCAATATTCGTTCTGGGATTCGCACAATTTAGATATTCATCTGGATTCAACCCTAACGTTGCATAAAAATTCAGGTGGATTGACGCAAATTTATTCATGCTGCCTTCTGAACTACATCCAGGAAGTGCAACAAATCCTTCCTGACTGCTTTGTTTGCACTCATCGTCAGCGTTAGTTCTCCTTGAGGGCGTGTGAGACGACCTGCACGTTGAATCACTCGATGTCTCAAGGTGTCAAGAGTTTTGAATTCCCAGGCCGCTGGCCGTTTGGGGCGACTCCTTTGGGCGGCAGGCTTTGCGAGAATCTGTATTTCTTTGGATAAGTTGTGTGCCATCATAGCGCAGAGGGTATATATCTGATTCCCGGCCAGTTTTCGGGTTGCGATGACATTGAGGCCGCAGTCACCTTTTGCATCGCCGAAGATGGCTTCCTGGGAACCACGTCCATTATGGAATTGAACAATGGCCTTGGTTGATTCGGTTTTATTCGTTACAATAACTTTGTAATCGAAATTGAAATCACGAGGCTCAAAGAAATGTAACTGCAAAGGACCTTTGTGTTGCTTTCGGGTCTTCCTCCTGACGAAAATGAAACGGTAGGAGGTATCCCACGATTTTGGTTTCCATTTTGCCTCGAAGTAGGACCACTCACGGTCAATGGTTCTCCAGCGTTTCCGCTGTTCGATGCGTTCTTTGAGTTCCGGGAATCTTGCAAAAGGCACAGAGGCTGAAAACTTCACATTTTCACTGCCGAGACTGGTCAATGTTTCTTTGCTGAAGAAGGCTGAGTCCATACGAGACTCAAGAATCGTACCATTAAGTTCATGTCGCGCATTTTCGAAGCAGTTCATCATGAATCCCGTAGCGCCGTTAGAATCGTGAACATTTCCAGGCCGATGGTGTAAGTCGAAGAACTGACTCGTTTGTGCTACTGTACAAAACAATGGATAATAACTGCGGCTACCTTTTTTCTTTTTGTTGAACCCGACGGCTGTGCCCTCAGCGTGACCTTTGGTGCTTAGAACCGAGCCATCGAAGTCCAACGTTAATCTTGGTAATGCCTCTCGTTTTAAGCCTTCGATAACAAAGGAACGGCAAAGATTTCTGAGGTTCTCCACGCCCTCACTTTCCATTTGAGAAAGGGCTCTTGAGATAGTAGAAACATCCGGAAGTCTACGAAGGCCCATAAGACGCAGAACAAGGGGATCATCCCGATAATAATCTACTTCCCGGAGACGACGGAACCCAAGCAGAAGATGAACGATAAGAAGCAAAACCATAAGGTGCCTTCCAAAAATAGGCGACATTTTCATATGCCTAAAGCATTCTTTCAGTCTCCTTTTAAGATGCATCCTCGAAAACAGAGCTTGAAATATCAGTAACCCTGCAAAGGAGGTTAGCATTTGATCTTCAAAACGAATAACAGGAATTTTGTGGACTTTTGCTTGAATTTGTGTTTTTCTGGACTTCACTTGCGGTGGCCTCCTGGATTGAGTAGTATTTTGTACTTCCAACTCAATTCTACTCTATATCCATAGGCTCCGCAAGTCTTTTACTACTTACACAGTCAGTTTTTTATGCAACCAGAGGGTTTTATTATGTTCTATTTGAGTTAATGCACAATTTTCTCACCGGGAATTGGGATAATATTAAAGAATGTGATGAAAATTTATTGGATCTTAATTTAGGGATTGGAGAATTTTGGAATATATCAATATATTTCGGTTTTCTCGGCGTGATAAAAGTTGATCGAGGGGAGTTCAAAGAGGTAG
>JAUVET010000057.1 GCA_030594665.1 Methanosarcinaceae archaeon | reverse complement strand
GGTATCCTGAAAAGCAGGTTAAAACTTGAAGTTGAGATTTTTCTCATCTGCGTGATCTGCACGCTTTTTTGGCGTAGCAGGCACTCAACTCTACAGGAGTGAGTGTTTCTGCGGCCATCTGTGGTTCACATTGAAATGCTGTTCAGCTCCACCCCTTTCTCACACTCTCCTGCCGCTTGCTCAACCTCACACCTTGCGCGCGAGTGCTTTGCAATGCGGGCGGCAGCATCGGGCACTGGTGGGGCTTCGCCATAGCTGTTAAAATATAATTTATGTGAAATATTTCACCGCAAAGAGCGCAAAGGACGCAAAGTCAATGCAACAATGTCTTTGCGATCTTTGCGTACTTTGCGGTGAGTACCACAGATACTTACACGAAACGATTCTACACACGCCCGCCGCCCCTCGTTTTCTTGCTGTAATCTAGACACAATACGCCCGTCTCAGCCAAACACTGTGACGAACGGCGCGCGGGTGCTCTGCAATGTGGGTGGCAGCCTCGGCTAGTGGTGGTGGCTCCGTTATGGCTGTTAAAATATATAATCCATGTGATGAGTGAAACCGCAGAGATTCGCAGAGCGTTTTTGCTTTTCTCTGCGTCCCTCTGCGCACTCTGCGGTTAAAATTGAACTGATTCCAGCCCCCGTTAGTTGCTTCAATTTCACGCCGCCCTTCGCTCTCTCACTGCGACAGACGGCGCGCAGGTGCTCTGTAATGCAGGCGGCGGCATCGGGCACTGTTGAGTATGATGAGGGCTCTGCCATGGCTGTTTAAATATACAACTTATATGATGAATATGATTCTCATCAAAATCTTTCCTTTAACTAACGGCGGCGGGCTGATCTCCCGAATCCCACAAACGTTTCGGCTCAATTGAACAACCAGTCAATAGACCAAAAATATTCAAAATTAAAAAGAAACCTTCATGAACCATGATGACATATTAGAAGGTGAAAATATAAAGCGTTCTCATACAGAATTGATATTGCCAAGACATCATTAACGATATTATACAATTCTGAACTTCTTTCAAATCCAAGGGGTGAGTAAATGGGCATTCTTTTTTCAGAACATGCTATTTTTGAAATGAATCGACGTCAAATAAAAAAATACGAAATTGAAAACCTCATTAAAAATCCACCGCAAAAAATACCCGCAAAAAAAGATCGAACCATCATTCAGGGGAAGTATCATGATAAGAATCTCGAAAAAGAAATGCTGCTTAGAATCATTGGCGAGGAACTGGAAGGAAGTTTTTATGTAATAACAGTTTATAAAACATCAAAAATTGAGAAATATTGGAAAGGAGATAAATTATGAAACTGATTTACGATCCGGAAACAGATACTCTTACTTTAATCCTCAGAGAAATGACAATTGAAGAAAGCGATGAGATTAAGGAAGGTTTAATAATCGATTATGGTAAAGATAATAAAATTGTTTCAATTGAAATGCTTGACGTGTCTGATAATATTTCTGAACCTCAGACTTTTATGTATGAAGTCAAAGGACGAAAAGTAACTGCATAAATTGATGAAATTTGATATCCTTCATTCCGTCTTACATCTTCGGTTAGCTTCGGCGCGCAGGTGCTCTGCAATGCGAGCGGCGGCGAGAGTGATGCTGGCGCGGTTGGGACGGTGCTGTTTAGGAGGTAGGGGGTTTGTTAGGACTGTGCTCTCTTCAGCCGCCCGCCATCACATCTGCAGCCGCCTGCTCTTTAGGTTGGATAATATGCTCATACCCGGCTTCAGCACTACATGCCTCCGGCCGGATCCCTGTTCGAGGCTTCAGATATGAGCATGACCGTTATATAAAATGGCGTGAGATATATTTTAAATCAAACACATAATCAAGTGATGATAACAATGAAAACAGAAGAAGATAAATTTGGAATAAGCCCTATAAAACCTACATAGTTCTATTCTAGTGAAAGTGACAAGATAAAACTAAACTGGTTTTGTTATGAATTATCTATTGGTATCTATGATGAGCTTAAGGAAGATCTTGGAAAAAAACTAAGGAAATACAAAATCGATGACAAAGCGATTGCAGAGTTTTCAATTTATGCATCGAAGAAAATGAAGGATGTTATCTTACAAAAACTATCAGGTGAAATCGACATGGTGTTCATCTTATATAAAATGGTGGAATCATATTTCCCAAGGCTTAATGATAGATTGGTCAATAAAATGCTGAGTTCAATTTCAATAGCTTGGGACGATCAACTCAGTATTTGTGAAACATGCCCAACTCGATGTATAAGTGAAAAAAATGCATATTGCACAATGTTTGATGAAGGTCCTTATTAAGGAGGTTAGCAATTACAATAAGCGACTACCGCTTCATATAATGGAGCGTATCTGACTTCGTGCCTACGCGACACTTCACCTAAATCCAGCCTAACGGCTGGTCTGTGATGCCGCCGCCCGCATCGCAGAACACCCGCGTATTCATCATTTTTCCAGATACGGATTGAAAGTTTATTTTATTTTATTTTTCACCGCAAAGAGCGCAAAGACATTGTTACTTTAACTTTGCGTCCTTTGCGATCTGCACGCCCCGCAAGCGTAGCAGGCACTCAACTCCATAAGAGGTGGGCGTCCTTTGCAGTGAAATATTTAATAAGTTATATATTTCAAAAGCCATGGCAGAGCCCCGGCGCGTCTGGCGCTTTGAGCTAGCACTGCAATAATTTCATTGTGGAGTTATGATCCATAGGTGGGACAATGAAAAACCACGAAGGCACACATAGTTGTTAACAGGCAAATAGACACCCTCTGCGCACTCCGCGTCCTATGCGGTTGATTTTTTAAAAAATGACCCTCACGATGTCAAAAAGAACCTTAATCATTAAACTCACGCTTAAAATCGATATCGTTCACCAAAATATCCTTGAACAATATCCTTAAATCCCACAGTAGTTTCTTATTCGCCTTGAAAAGCGCATACAGAAGATCTAAAAGGCTCATACTGGTAAAGTTCACATCTTTTAGTGAATACGCGAGTGAGTTCAAATCTTCATCCGAGAATTTGACAAATGTCTCTTTGACTATGAGACCATTATCAATCTCGTGTCCAATTGATTTACGCCACGTTCTTTCGTATTCCTGCAGCATATTCATTGAAACATCTCCTGCCTTAATAGCCTTAACAGCAACATTTGCTGCTATCTTTGCAGCATCCATTGCATTTATAACGCCGCCGCCCGTGATCGGATCGGATTGTCTTGCAGCATCACCTATAAGTATGAGCCCGTTTGCGATCGTTCTCTCAATTGTACCGCTAACAGGTACACCACCAACAACCATTTCAATGATCTTTCCATCCGGCAGGTGCTTATTAACAAAATCAGTTAGTAACACCTCTGCCCTATTTTCACCGGATTTACTTCCCAGTATACCGATACCAACATTCGCCTGATTCTTGCCTTTTGGGAATATCCATATATAACCAGCAGGTGCAACCTTATTTCCAAGATAGAACTCGCAATAGTCCTGATCGACCTCAATACCCGCTACCAAAAATTGAACACATGTCTCGATATCTGAAAGTTTCAGGGATGTGTCAATGCCTGCCCACCTTCCGACTTTAGATTCCACACCATCGGCTCCGATCACGATCCTGGATCGGATAGTGTATTCCTCACCAAGATGCATTATATTAACACCACAAACATAATCGTCTTCAATAATAAGTCCGGTTGCGCGTGTTTTGACCATCACATCCGCACCTGCTGATGCGGCTTCATTGACAAGTGCCCTGTCAAACAGTTTACGTTCAAGAACATAGCCGACTTCCCCACCGGAAACCTCTTCTGCCATCTCAACTTTTGTACCATCAGGTGAGAATATACGCGATCCTTTTACGTCAGCACATATCCAGCGTGGATCCGGTTCAATATGCTGCCTCAAATGAAGTTTACCAACACCTTCAGCGCATCTGACCGGATCCCCGATCTCCTGCCTCTTTTCGATAAGCAGCACATCAAGACCTTTTTGAGCAGCATTTCTTGCTGCGATGGAACCTGCGGGACCTGCACCAACAACCACTATATCGTACCGGTCTTTCATCTGTTTACCTCAATAGCCCCGACAGGACACATTTTGGCACATATACCGCAACTTATGCACGTTTCGTCTGCTTCGATCCAGGTCTCAATCAGTTCAAGAGCACCTGTTGGACAAACCCCAACACATGCGCCGCAATATCCGCATTTATAACGATTTACGTCAATGGTCAACAGTAATCACCTGTAATTAAAATATAGTAAAATATGCAATTACTCATGTTTAGATAAATGTTGTGTAATTAAGTGTAGTAGACACTTATTATAACATCATTATGACAAAACATCTTTGACTTCTTTCGCAGCTTTTTTCATATCGTGCAACACAATACCCAAACCAGCTTTTGTTTCAGTCAACGCAACCAGCAATGTTTTTGAATTGGCTGCAATAATTATAAGATTGAAATCTTCAGATTCCACAACAAGCCTATCAGGCTCCCAGCCTCCAACTTCATTTGTTACGATTTCGGCAGCTATGAACATGGTTGCAGACATTGCTGCAAATGTCAGTGCATGGTCAGATTTGGTAGTTGACACCATCAATAAACCGTTTCTTGACACTACTGCAGCTGCCCCGATACGGTTTGTTTTTGTGAGGCCATTTATCACACAATTTAAATTCTCAGTAGTAGTTGCCATTTGATCAATCTTTGTTTTTCCAAATAAACATATACACTACTATTTAAAATATCCTATGACATCGTAAATTAATTATTATGCAGACGAAAGTTTAACTCTTCCCTTGCTAACCTCAATACCAAATTTCTGCTTAATATGATCCTTTGCCATGCTATGTCCATGTAACAAAAGTTCAACAAGGTCCTGTGGCTCGTCAATGTCGATGCTTGCCAAAAATGAATCATATACATACACGGATTGTGACATATCTTTTGCAATATTGCAATGGGTCCTAAAACTTGATCCATAATACTTGACATGGAATTTTGCAGGTTCTTTTATGTACAGGATATTCGTGCCTCCACCTTTACCTGGCACGATTGTAACATCTGCATCAGAATTTGTGATCTCATTGATGTGCCGTGTAGTAACAAGCGGCAGGTCTGCCATTATGATCATAACAGGCTCGCTGATTTTCGTGAGGTATTCATTAAGTACCTCATTCAATCCCAATTCGCTAACAATGACATTTGCTTCGATGTCATCAGCTACACCATAAATAGATGTTGTGAGGATGTCAATTTTATCAATACCAGCATTGGAAAGAGTACTGAGCACATCCTTTAGCATGAGTTCAACAAATTCCTCGCGTTCGCCGAGTGTTAATACAGGAGAAAGCCTGGACTTTGCATTTTCTTTTTTGTAGGGTATCACTGCTCTCATATCATACACCATTATAATTAGTAGTTCGCTGTTTCGGATCTCTGCCCGCACCCCTTATCAACCACTTAAACTCTTCCGGTGACATGTACTCACCATGGCTTGCACCTGCCGACTTTGATATCTTCTCTTCCATGAGGGTACCCCCAAGGTCGTTGGCACCGCAACTAAGCGCAAATTGTGCAAGTTTTTTCCCGAGTTTTACCCAGCTTGCCTGAATATTATCAACATGAGTGTTTAGAAGTATACGTGCAATTGCATGTAGCTTAAGGTCTTCAAGTCCGGTCGTGCTGAACTTGCCCGATCTTAACAATTCTTCACCGATCTTGTTGTTATATGGCATAAACGGCAGTGGCACAAATTCCGTAAACCCGCCTGTTTGTTTCTGAATGTTTCGTATCGTCAAAATATGATCGATACGCTCCTCTATTGTTTCAATGTGCCCGTACATGATCGTTGCAGTTGTGGGTATTCCGGTCTTGTGTGCAAGCGTGATAACATCCACCCATTCTGCAGTTTTAAGTTTTTTCGGGCAGATAACTTTTCGTACACGGTCAGATAGTATCTCGGCAGCCGTACCTGGCATTGTATCAAGACCACTTCTTTTGAGTCCGACAAGCGCATCCTTGACCGATATATTACTTGACCGCGCTGCATGATATACCTCCATTGGAGAAAATGCATGTATATGCATGTCAGGAAATTCGGACTTTACCGATTCAATTATCTCCTGATAAAAATCAAGCCTTACATCAGGAAGAAGTCCTCCCTGAATGCATACTTCTGTTGAACCTGTTTTTGCAGCACCCTTTACCTTTTCCATTATCTCGTCAAGGCTAAGGCGAAATCCTCCATTGCCATTATCCTTGAATGCACAGAAACCACAGGTTCCAACACATATATTTGTGAAATTTATATTCCTGTTGACAATATACGTCACAGTGTTTCCAACAGCTTTTTCTCGCAACTCATTTGCAAATAAAAAAAGTTCAAGCGGTTGTGCATCAAGAAGCTGCAAAGCATCATTTTTTGTACATTCCCCAATAAGAGAACGTTTAATTATATCATCCGGGATATTTGAATTTATAAACACCATTTAAGATCAGGTCCAAGTCTAGGGTTTAAGTCTAAATCTAGGTCGATATCCAGGTCATATAGTTATAATTGTAATTATAGTTATAGTTATAATTACAATTACCATTATGTCCATAATCGATCTGCCATTTGAATGGTCTTTAATACAACATGTTATTTTTAAGTCTTGCGATACCCATCTCTATCAGCTAATGTTTCCACAAGTTCTTTAACGCCGTTGCCATACCAACCTTTTTCAATATATTGTGGATAAATGGGTAACCTTTCGCGTAATTGTACGCTCTTGATCATTTTTTGTAAATTGGAAACACTTGGCCATTCCGATTCAGGATTTATCCAATCAATTGTTGTTGGCGATACGCCCCCAAGATCCGATGCACCGGATTGTATCAGCAAATAAGGGTCAATAAGATTCGGGGCAACCTGAACTGCAACATCTTCAGGCAGTATATCACGTGCGAGTGAAACTGTTTGCACCATTTCCTGTTTTGTAGGGGGTTTGTGTTTACTCATAGGTGTATCGGGTTTTGGCATAAAGTTCTGGATAATTACTTCCTGTATGTGCCCATATCTTTCATGGATATTTGCAATTGCTTGAAGTGAATTTATCCTGTCATCCGGTGTCTCTCCGATACCGACTAATATCCCTGTTGTAAATGGTATCTTAAGTTTTCCAGCCGCTTCAATAGCATCAAGCCGCACGACAGGATCCTTTCCCACACAATTATAATGCGCATCATCAGGTGCATCAAGTTTTGCAGTTGTCTCAAGCATAAGCCCAAGGCTTGCGTTCAAAGGTTTCAGGATCTTAAGCCGGGAACTGTCAAGTATGCCTGCATTGGTGTGTGGAAGCAGACCGATATCGATCGCAATCTCACATAATTCAGCCACATAGTCCACTGTTGTCGAATAACCAAGGTCTTGAAGCCATTCCCTGTACTCTGCAACCTCTTCTGCATATTCACCAAAAGTAAAAAGAGCTTCAGTACAACCTGCTTTTTTTCCATTTTCAAGAATCGGGATGATCTCTTCAACATGCATAAGGTGTGCTTCTTTGTCATCCGGTTCGCACCTGAACCCGCAATATCCACATCTGTTCCTGCAGATATTGGTTACAGGTACGAACACATTACGGCAATATGTTACAAAATCCGGCATAGTAATTGGATTAATGAAAGAACCAATACATAAGTTTTATCAAATGATGTGGCGAACGTTATACTATCATTTTCAACATTTGCCATGCTGCTATGTGCGCATGAACCTTTTTTTCGTAAATTGACCCGGCCGAACCGGAACCAAAAGGCAGCGCGGTTCGATTTTCATTTTTTTTAGACG
>JAUVET010000101.1 GCA_030594665.1 Methanosarcinaceae archaeon | reverse complement strand
GACACGGAATTCAGAACAAGTACCTGTCTATTTCGGACATCTGCGAGGGAGCGGCCCTGCCTCGTAGGTGGGCTAACCGAAAGGTATAATAGTACGTTCTTTGCGTGCTTTGCGGTGCAGTATTTCATAAATTATATATTTGAATGGCCATAACAAACGGCGCATCCCTATCAACACACACCTCCCGCCTGCGTGCGACCCCATGATTCAATTCCATCACAAGTCCGAATCCGTGTCTGAAAAAATGAAAAACACGCCTCAATCTTCCCCAATCTGCGAGCATTTTAAGAGCAAAGCGCAGGACGCGCGCCGATTCACAATTCACATCCTCTTCCAAGTTCAAATCAGCGTGAATCTGCGTCTGAATAAATGATGAAAATGCGGGTGTTCTGCGATGCGGGCGGCAGCCTCGGGGATTAGTGGGGCTCCGCCATGGCTGTTGAAATATATAATTTATGTAATAATAATTTATAATCCGTGCAAATCAGCTGTCTGGAAAAATGATTAAACAGCGCTCGCATGAAACGAAAAATGCTAGACGCGCGCCGATTGGAACATGCCGACTGCATGCGGTCTTGACACGAGCAACGGGGTTGGTGCTGGATGCGAATTTGAAGCGATTGTACATTAATGTCACTGCACCAACAATTCCAGCTACATTCACAAATGAAAAAAAGAAAAAGTAATCAGTTTTTAATAATACGGCAAGACATTAATATTTATTAAACCATCCATAAGTAGAGGTAATAAAATGGCAAGTGTTGTAAAAATAAAAGAGGTTAAAGGAAACGTAGTGTTACGCAAAGAAGACTTTGAAGATCTGATTGATGAGATAGAATCTTTGATGGAAACCATAGAAATTTTAAGTGATAATGGTTTAATGAAACAGATAAAGGAAAGTGAAGATGATATAAGAGAAGGGGAGGTCTTCGAAATTAAATCGGAAGATGATTTGTGCAATTTGTTTTTGGAGTGATCTTATGGTATATTCTCTGAAATACACCAAGATTTTCAAAAAGCAGATTGAGAACGTGAAGAAGAAAAATAAAGTATTGATGAAAGAATTGATGCAAAAAGTGAAGAAACTGTGCGACACTCCCTATTCTGGAAAGCCTTTAAAATATCGACTCTCTAATTATAGATCTCTTAGAGTAAAAGGAAAATATCGACTTATTTATATGGTGGATGAGAACGAACATGAAGTGACACTTGTGGCTTTTGGACACAGAGAGGATATCTATAAACTTATGATGTTCTCATTTAAAAAAGAACGGAAAGAGTGATAGAAAAACAGTGCATTCCTCGCTCACCATACTCAGATCCAGTACACATTTTCTTTTACCGCTTCGCGAGTGTATGCCACCACCACCCATCCAATCCGCACCCGCTGACTTCACTTGATACAGACTCTCGCACCGGGCACATTGCTGAAGCCACTACTCCTACCACACCTTCCTTTGCTACTATCTTTTCAACCAAACCGGCGGTACACCTTTATCAACACACATTTGCCGCCTGCGCGCGGTCTTCACGCAGGCAGCGAGCACAAAAGCCGCCCCCCATCTGCCTTTTTTGGTGCACTGAGCCCGCCGCCGGTGGAGTGCAGTCTCGATTTTAATTTCACCGCAAAGATCGCAAAGTCCGCAAAGACATTGTTACCGTAACTTTGCGTGCTTTGCGGTGAATTATTTAATAAATTATATATTTTAATAGCCATAACAAACGGCGCATCCCTATCAACACACACCTCCTGCCTGCGAACCCATGATTCAATTCCCTTACAAGTTCGAATCCGTGTCTGGAAAAATAAGAACCACGCTGTTATTTTCACTAATCCGCGAGCATTTTAAGAGCCAAGCGCAGGACGCGCGCCGATTCACTTCCTCTCTCAAACTCAAATTTGCGTGGATCAGTGTCTGAATTAATGATGAAAATGCGGGTGTTCTGCGATGCGGGCAGTGGCCTCGGGAATTGGTAGGCTCCGCCACGTCTGTTAAAATATATAATTTATGTAATGATAACTCAAAATCCGTGTAAATCAGCTGTCTGAAAAAATGATTAAACTGCGCGCGGTCTGAACACAGGCAACAGAACTGGCGCGGTGTACGAACTTGAAGCGAGCGCAAAAACCGCGCCCTATCTGCCTGTTTTTTGCTGCACTGATCCCTCCACTCTTCCACTGTGATCGAGAAACAACGCGCTCATGGCAGATGATGCGATGCCAGGGTGGCTTCGGAGGAGTGCGTGAAGTGTTTATCAGTTCTACGCTTTCGCTGATAGCCCACCATTCGGGTCGGATAACCGCTCATATTCGACTGTGTACCTACAGCCCTATGCCAAATCTATAGCCTGGCTTCAGATATGGGCATGTGATACTATGGCGTCAATACAACGTCTGAAGATAACACCCATTTTTGCCATATAATCCCACATCAAAGTTCATATATTCGCCATCATCCAACCTATTTTACCAGAATAACTCAAAATAAAGAACCAAACACAATGTCCAACATGCAAAAATAATATCTGATTAGGAACTTAAGTTCTCGCGCTAATCTTCGCTTAATCGATTATTATATAATTTATCACTATTATTTATAAATATATATAAATCTATATGTTTTAGAAAAGTCCATATAGCATAATATTAATTCTTCTTTAATGATTGACCGCATGGTCATAACATAATTTTGAATTCGGGAGCGAGCAATTGGGCGATGAAAACTCTCTTCAATTAGTGGAAGCTTTCCATTACTTGAGATTGTCGGAAAAGTGGTAAGATCGAGATTTTTTTAAATAATATTTAAGAGTGGGCGTCATGCTGCATTGTGGTACTTTTTTTCATAAATTGATATGCTTCGAAATGTGGATATTTCCGACAGTCTCTGCTTATTGACACTTTCTGTATAATTTGATATGGTGATGAAATATGATTTTATGTGAATGCGGTGAAATTATCAAAGGTGAAACATTTAAAGATTATATTAAAACTTCAGCTAATCCGTCTACTTGCACTATAGGACATCAAAAATGTGGATTACTATTCAATTTCTTTGATGGAAACAAAACCAAAAAATATTCATCTAGAAAAGAATTAAAAAATCTTGCAGTGTGGTTCGCAAAAAAAAATAATATTGAACAAATTAATATTGGAACATTTCTTGTAGAAGTTGATCGGTTGAAATCGTCAGGAAAATTATCTGATAATGATATACTTCTGACTGCGTACAAAAAATTGGACGCAATTTAAGTTGTAGTTGTATAAGTGCATAAAAGACATCCGGATTGATTATGGATTGTGAGATTTGTCTATAAATAATAATTCCATGAAAGTTCTTAATGAATCCGCCCGGACCACAAATAATTAACAAAAACAGTGGAAGTGGTGGATGTGGTGGAAGCTACTAACACATCACTTTCAATAACTATTCATAAAAATTATAGTGAAATTACTAAACAAATGAGGTGAATAAATGCCAGAATATTTGACGCCAGGAGTATATACTGAAGAAATTGAGATAGGAGCTAAACCTATTGAAGGTGTAAGTACGAGCACGGCAGGGTTTCTGGGACCTACTGAAAGGGGACCAATTAATCCGGAGCTTGTAACTAACTTCGGAGACTTCCAAAATAAATACGGTTTGCTCTTGGAAGGCTCATATCTTGCACATGCTGTTCAGGGATTTTTCAGTAACGGAGGACAGCGCTGTTTCATCGGTCGTATTGTAAGCAAGAATGCAAAAAATTCTACAAACAATCTGACAAGAAAAGAAGGCGAGAAAGATAAAGATGTTATCAAAATAACTGCGGTAGGGTCTGGAGAATGGGGAAATAGCATTGCAGTGATCATAGAGCCTGCAACTCTGTTCAAAAAGGGGAAGAATCGGCTCTTTAAAATGACTGTGAAATACTGGAAATGTATGGTGTGGTCAACAGGGGAGAAACTAACTGCTGATGCCAGGTTAAAAGCTATGGAGAATGATCCGGCCGATGTTACAGATATATATGACAACCTATCCCCTGTTGCATCATCAAGCGATTATTATGAAAAAAGGATCAATGGTATCTCCAATCTCATAACCGTTAATACAATGGAAGAAGGAGATCCGGACCAAAACGTCATTTTTCTTGAAAATGGAAATAATGGGAATGAGGTAAAATTAGCGGATTACAGAGGCAATGAAACAGCACCTCCTGGTGAAAGAACAGGTCTTTCTGCATTTGATGAGATTGATGAGATCAATATTGTTTGCGTTCCGGATGAAAATTCAAGTAATCTGGCAGGTTTAACAGATGAGATTGTCGGGCACTGCGAGAAGATGAAGGACAGGTTTGCAATATTGCAGGCAAAACAGAGCGCTGGAGATGTGGGAAAACTTGAGCCTCCACTGGATTCCAAATATGCGGCCTTTTACTATCCATGGATCAAGGTAATTGATCCTGTTACTAACAACAAGACATTGGTTCCCCCTGGTGGACATATTGCAGGGATCTATGCCCGGAGTGACGCTGAAAGAGGTGTTCACAAAGCACCGGCAAACGAAGTTGTCAGGGGAGCGCAGGAGTTGCAGTTCAACCTCAAAAAAGGTGAACAGGATATCCTGAATCCGAAAGGTGTAAATTGTATACGTGTATTTCCGGGAAGGGGAATTAGGGTATGGGGTGCCAGAACGACATCAACTGATCCCTTATGGAAATATCTCAATGTAAGGCGGTTGTTTTTATACATAGAAGGATCCATAGAACGTGCTACCCAGTGGGTTGTTTTTGAGCCCAATAATGAGGGGCTATGGGCAAGAGTAAAGCAATCCATCACCCAGTTCTTAACAACAGTCTGGAGAGATGGTGCACTTATGGGTTTGACCCATGATGAAGCATTTTTTGTCAAATGTGACAGGACAACTATGACTCAGGACGACATAGATAATGGCAGGCTTATTGTTATGATAGGTCTCGCCCCGGTCAAACCGGCAGAGTTTGTAATATTCAGAATTGCCCAATGGACAGGTGGATCAGAGTAGCGGAAATTAGGTGAACAAACATGGTAAGAAATACTCCATATAGGAACTCCAGATTCTTGCTGGAGATTGATGGAATCGTTCAGGCAGGATTCAGTGAAGTTACGATCCCTGACATCAGCACAGATCCGATTGAGTACAGGGAAGGAAATGAAGACACTACTGTTCAGAAGATACCAGGGTTAACCAAGTATGGGAACCTGACCTTGAAGTGGGGAATCACCGATTCAATGGAACTCTTCGAATGGCGAAAACAGGTGATACAGGGAATAACCGACATAAAGAAAAATATTGCTGTGATCCTTCAGGATGAGGGTGGCAATCCCGCATCTCGCTGGGAATTCAAGGAAGCATGGCCCAGTAAGTATGGTGCCCCGGATCTTAATGCCAAAGGGAATGATATCGCCATTGAATCGATGGAGATCACTCATGAAGGAATGGACAGGGTCAAATGACGTTCCAAACCGAATTTGAATTTTCACTTCCCCATGGGTATGTGGACGAGGATGGCAACCTGCATAAGGATGGGATTATGCGTCTGGCCACTGCGGCAGATGAGATTTTACCTTTGAAGGATCCGAGGGTACAGTCGAATCCGGCTTACCTGAGCGTCATTTTGCTTTCCCGTGTTATCTCAAAACTGGGTAGCCTGCATTCCATCAATACACGAAATATTGAAAATTTGTTCATAGGTGATATGTCTTATTTACAGGACCTTTACCAGCGGATCAACGAAAACGGTTCAAACGTGATAAAAGCCGTTTGTCCCAAATGTGAACACACGTTTGAGATCGAGGTGAATGAACAGGGGAAATGGTAAGCTACCTCCTCGATCATTTGTTTGGGGAGGTAGCATTCCTGGCTTATTATTTTCACTGGGACTATGAAACCATCATGAATATGGAACACAGGGACCGACAGCGCTGGTGTGAAGAGGTCAGCAAGATAAATAAGAATTTGAATTCGGATTC
>JAUVET010000055.1 GCA_030594665.1 Methanosarcinaceae archaeon | reverse complement strand
TTCTCGCTTTTTGCAAGTGTGATTGTAAGATACCAGCCTGCGCCCATTTTTATTTCTGTATATCCATCGCCTTCGGATTCTGTGACTTCATTTTCTGCCATTGTTTTCACCTGTAATATAACTAAAATTGGTATTTAATTTGATGAACAATCGTAATTGATTACCATTGTATCTATCATTGTATCTATCATTGTATTGTATCTATCATTGTATAATTGTAATTGGTATTTTGCCGTTGTGCAATGCAGTTGCAACAAGCGCACCTTTTAGTTCGATATCCTTTAGTGTATCTATATCACTCATATCCTTGACCCCGCCGCCAAGCAGCACATCATGATTGGAACTGGCAGCAATTGTACTTAAAAATTGCGTATCTACACCACTTGATGTGCCGACCCTATCCATATCCAGAATGATGACATCATTGATATCCATGTCATTGAGCATCCCAATAACCTCTAACGGGTCGTCGGGTATATCCGGGTCGCGTGTCAGTATCCTGCCGTTCTTTATGTCAATGCTGACATTCACACGCCCGGGGAATTCAGATGCCGCATTCGATATCGTGTCAAATGATGCTGTTTCAGTTCCAAGTACAATATTGCTTGCAAGCGAAAGCGCCTCGCCAACATCGGACAGGGATGAGATTCCCGGATCGAGCATTGTTCTTACCTTTTGTGAAACCGCACGGATATCATCAAAATTTGTGCCATGCGCACCGATTCCCTGCAGGATATTCAGGTCGGCAATATACACTTCCTTTGGTTTAATGGCATCTATTACTGCCAATGGTTCGGAAGAATTGCAAAGCACACTGGATTTGTGGATAGGTTGGTAGTTTTGTCGGTTTCCGCCCTGTGCGTGCACAACAATACGATTATATATATCTAATACGAAAACAATTCGAAACATATTTAATCAATACACAGATATTCAAACCCATATAAATAAGAAGGTGTTTCATGAAACTACTTATAAGTCCAATCAATAAAGAAGAAGCTATCGTTGCCTCTAATGGCGGTGCAGATATCGTCGATGTTAAGAATCCTAAGGAAGGTTCACTGGGTGCAAATTTCCCATGGGTCATTAGTTCTGTAAAGGATGCCATCGGTTCAAAACAACCGGTCAGTGCAACGATCGGAGATTTTAACTACAAACCAGGGACAGCATCGCTTGCCGCATTGGGCGCAGCAGCTGCTGGTGCAGATTATATCAAGGTCGGATTATTCGATATTCAAACCGAAGAACAGGCACTTGAAATGCTTACCAATATTGTGCGCTCGGTGAAGGACTACGATCCATCAAAGTTTGTCGTAGCATCCGGTTATGCCGATTATGAGCGCATTAATTCGATCTCACCAATGTTGCTTCCGGCAATCGGCGCAAAAGCAGGCGTTGACGTGGTTATGATGGATACCGGGGTCAAAGACGGCCGTTCAACTTTCGAGTTCATGTCCGAAGAGGAACTTATCGAGTTCACAAAACTGGCACGCGAGATGGATCTACTGAGCGCAATTGCAGGCGCGCTTGAGTTCAAGGACCTTCCGGCCCTGCGCCGCATCCAGCCAGATGTTCTCGGTATTCGTGGTATGGTTTGTGGCGGTGACCGCAATGACGGAATTCAGCAGGAACTTGTCGAGAAGTTGAAGAGCGAGATGTGAGTTTTCTCACATTTTTTCGTTTTTTTTTGCATATTTTGATTTCAGTTTCAATCCAAAAAGTCTGCTTTTTATCCGTTTCTAACTAAAATCATGCACCTTCAGCAGGAGATAATCATATTAACGTAATGAACAGCCAAACCGGAATAAACCATACATCAATTCCTTCGATCGTTTCTCTTTTAAAATCATTCTTAGTGACCATTAGACCGGTGTTTACCTTAAATCGTTCACAGAACCGCAGCACTGATTTTATATCACTTTTCCCGATGGAATTCTGGTATTTTACTTCTATTGGAAGGAGTACATTATCAAGAGTCACAACAAAATCAACTTCAACACCATCACGCCAGTAACTAATATTATCAAAATGCCGCGTCAGGTGAGTGAATATGACATTTTCAACAAGTACGGGCTCATCATCCGGGTTTGATACTGCATTTTTTAGACCGGTGTCGATCATGTAAACTTTCTTTTCTTTTTGCAAAACCGCTTTTGATGAATAAGAGAAATAGTTGACCATGAAAATCAAGTATGTTTCCTTAAGGTATTTCACATAACGAATCACGGTTTCAATATCAATTCCCAGTGCTGATGATATTTTCCTGAAACTAAACCTTTGTCCTACATTTTGTGCAAGGTATGCTGCAAGGCTTTCAAGAGCTATCACATCCCTTACGGCATATATTTTCAAGATGTCTTTGTAGATCGTATCGAAAAAATATTGTTTTAGTATTTCTTTTGACCTGCTTTTTTCTTCACACAGAAGACGAGGATAACCTCCGCCTTGAAGGTAGTCCAAAAACAAAAGTTTCATTTTATTCTTTTGCGGGAGAAGTGTATTGTAGGATCTTTCGAACATTTCGAACTTAAATTGTATCTTTTCGACCTGAATGTCCTCCCTTGCAGCGATATACTCCCTGAATGAAAAGGGATGGATCAAAAACTTAAGATTTCGTCCGGTTAATGCGGCGGATTCATCTTTTATCGCAAGTGAACTGGAACCTGATACAATGAACTTTATGTTCGGGTACTGGTCAAAATACTTTTTTAACCACAATTCCCACCCATCAAAAAACTGTACTTCATCGATGAAAATGTATAGTTCTTCGTCCAGCAACTCTTTTGCGAGTATTTCCTGATATGAATCGAACAACTTGATAAACAGGTCTTCTTTAAGATACAGCGTTATCTCAGGGTCATCAAGGGAAAAATAGAGGATGTTCATCGGCTTGACATCTTTCTTTAACAATGTACCTATAAGTTGGAACATGATCGTGGTTTTTCCGGCACGTCTTGGACCGGGCAAGATTAGTATTTCCCTATCATCCATGAAGTTCTCAATGTCCGCCGTTTTCTCCCGAATAGTCGTGTTTTCGTAAGCGTGCGGCAGTTTTCCAGTGTTCCACCAGTTGTTGGTCCGGTATAAGTATTCTTTCATGATAGTCAATGTGAGTTTTTGGTTAATTGAATTGTCGGTTATGTATGACAATTTTGTGTTAAATTGTCTGTTATGTATGACAATTTTGGGTTAAATTGTCGGTTATGTATGACAATTTTGGATTAAATTGTCGGTTATGTATGATAATTTTGGATTAAATTGTCGGTTATGTATGACAATATAAAGCTGAATTGTAGGTTATGGATGACAATATTTGAAAAACCAGAGGCTGATTATGTTTTGACGAGTTAAATTAAAAAGTTACTCCCCAATATTAAGTGGATAGATATTAGACGGGATGAACTGGATTTACAGGATGGAGCAAGCCATTTGTATCCTGTCGATCATGTCCATCAATTCAGGCAATGCGATTCCATGTTTGACGATATATCCTGAATAGTGATGTTACCCATTCAATGTTGGTGAGAAACTTCTATTATTAACACGCATTTCACCTAATGTCCTGCGGACATACGAAGTGCGAGGCTTAGCCGTATCTCCGCTGTTATCGTATGTCGCGTAGATCATTTTATAAGCCTCCCATCATTCATTTGACGTTGGAAGTTTATGCACGTTTTTCTCAAGCCAGCCTATCTTATCAACATCTTTTGCATCGAATTCGCCAACATAGGGTTTAATATCCAAGAGGGGAGTCCCATCAATAATATCCAGATCTTGAACATGGAGTATGTTTTCTTCAATTTTAACAAGACGCACTATCGAAATACCGATTGGATTCGGCCTACTTGGAGATCTTGTTGCAAAAACTCCACGCATTTGCTCATCCATAAATGGCTTTACTTTTAATGATGGTTTGGATAAGTGTAAGTGGCATACTAAAATTATGTGGGAAAATCCTTCGACATCCTTTAAGCCTTCAACATATTCTGGAAATACTTCCACTTTTCCATCAATACCTTTAGCGGCTGTGGGTTGTCTGGGTGTTCCTTTAGGTTTTTTAAATGGAGAATGAATAATACCTATTGGCTTATACTTTATCTCATCCATAATTTCATCACCTTTCTACCAGCAATTTCCGATAACGTCCGCAGATACCCGAAGTTGCCGAAGGCAATTTGGGTATCTGCTGTTGTATGAAGTTGCATAGCGTGTTATTTAATTTTCTTGAATGAATATACTTTACCTTCAAAAACCATTTCGATTTGTAAGTATAATACGAATTTCGTATATTACAGTATCTCAGAAAAGTAACAAAATTCGAAAACAGCGCCAAAGTCGATTGTCCAAAATCGGACGAATTGATTAGATTTCCCCATCTAGTGTCGTGTCAACTACCATGTGTCGGATTATTCAACCGAAACTGAAGAGATCAGAGCATCAGTTTCCGCTGCAGGCGGCACATTCTACTACCACCAAACCCACAAACCACAGACTTCGGAACACCCGCGGGTAATTGTGCATACATGTGGGTGCCGATGCTAAAGAGAAGAACGGAGCAATTTACTGAATGTTAAGAGAACGGAGCATCAGTTCCGCCGCAGGCGGCGGATTCCACTGCTGCCAAACCCATGACTCACAAACCAAACCCATAAACCAAACCCACAAACCAAACCCACAAACCAAACCATGCAATTTTCATATCTGCAAATACGATACCGCTTAAAAACCGTTTTGTATTTCATATTTATAATTGTGGGAACGTGCCGCGCTGCGCGCGGTCGCGTCGTTTTTTGCATCTGTCTGGCTCCCTCCATCTAGCGACATTATATGGTTAACACGACACTAACTTTTCCTGCCAACACCCAGAATATACCCCACGTGCTTCGAAGTCGCAGTTTTGACCAGAGGCACACCGATCAGGATCCTCTTGGTTTTATCCAGTTTTTTGAACCGGTTCCATATCACTTTACTGGATACGGCTATTTTCGTCATTTTTACGATCAATTTGAAGAATTTCCCCACACCCCCGATCTCCCTGAACACCTGCGGAGCATCACTGAGGGTCATAGGTTCCCTGTTCTCATGTATCCCAATCTCTTTTAAGCCTGCATTTTCAAGGTAGCCCCTCCACTCATCTGAAGTATGGATCGTGAAAGGCAACCCAGTGATCTCGCAGATGATCTGTTCCGCCTCCTGTATCTTTTCCGAAATTTTGGGTGGCATATCCCTGTCCTTGAACATCTCATTGATCCCGACACGACCTCCTATTTTCAACACCCTCGTAAATTCCCTGAGTGCTTTTTCCATGTCAAGGAACTGTGATACGAACTGGGTTATTACAACATCAAATGTGTCAGCCTCAAATGGTAGGTCATAGGCATCCCCTGCCCTGAACTCCACCGTGTCCGAGAGGTTCTCATTTTCTGCCCGCTCGTTCGCCTTTTTGATCGCTTCTTCTGCAATATCCACACCCACGAGCCGGCATCCGAATTTTCGGGCAAGGTAACAGGAATTAAAACCTGTGCCACATCCGACTACCAGTACATTCGTGTCTTTGTCGATCCGGCACAATTCACCCAAATTTTCTGTAGATGACAATCCGCCGATCTGATAAAAGGGAACCTCAAGGTAGCCCATGAGATCATAGTAACTTAATTTCTCGATCTCTTCGATCGAGAGAGTGTTTTGTGGCATGGAGTGTCCTCGATAGTGTTCTGTCTGGATGGTATTTAACTAAATATGGTGTGGAAAGGGCGTTAAATTCATCAATAAAAATCAAATAGTTCTTTTTGGTCAAGCTCATGAATAAATTTATTGCAATCATCACTGAATTTTTTACGGCTTTTCCAATGGTCAGTAATTGTAACATTCCAGATGTCATCATTGTTGTGCAAATAACTCTTCAATTGTTTTCTTTGACATCGACGAAGGAAAGACTTCATTTTATCCACCAGTGTTTTTTGTAAATTCTTATCCAGATTATCCCATATATCATTCATAACTTCTTCTGTCAAATCTCTAACTTTAAATTTATTTCTTCCAGTTATTGAACGTGACATCAATGTAGTGAAAACAAATGGGGCAATTCTTTTTGTTGGACTACTATCGGTGAATTTTAGTATTAGAGGCGCATGAGATTTAATTTCAACCGGTTTTGAAAATAAATCCTTTAATGTCTGGTCTTTGAATGGTCGGCCATTAATTTGTTCAACAGTTCCATCCAAAATTACTTGTGGGTAATCAATTCCCTCTTTTGACAATTGGTCATTTAGGTGCACTAAATTATCTAGTCCAAATATGCCAACATCTAATTCTAAACTTTCTGAAGGAATGTCAATACCTTTCTCGATTAGGTGACGTACCTGGATTGAGTCATATCTTTTTAAATTAGCCCCGATTTTAAATTTTCCACCTTTACATTCTGCAAACAATCCCATATTATCAGACATGAAAAGAATATCCGGATTAATTGAATCCGGAACACCGATTACTGGTTCAATTCTTGAAACTTTATACCCTGCTTTGAAAAGATGATTTGGGTATGATTCTAAGTCGTATGCAAGCCCCAAAACTGCATTGATAATATCAAGATGATCAGAAAACTGATCCGTGCTCGTCAAAAATCATCACTCCGGGATCTAAATAATGTTGAATATTTGTATATAATCTAAAAACCATATTTCCACAGGTGTTTTCTGATAAATATAAACGACCATATTTTTGCATCAAATCCATGCTAAATTTATCACCTGTGTGAACATCCACTCCTGCAATTCTTAAGAAATCATCAGTGCGATCATGGACAACTCCCCACAATTTGAAAGGTTGCGTCGAATTAATGATCTTTTCTGAGATGTGGTTGATGTCATAATTTTTAGAAAATCTTATTTCGAATGGGCTTCCGCTTACAATTTGACCACACGATGATTCTGTTAAAGACATTCTGTTATCTTCAATCTCGTTCATTTTAGTACTATAATCATCTATAATTTCGTCAACAAAACGAATATGTTCTTCAATGTCAGTTCCTTTATTTACCGTGATTTTTCCATCAAAAAAAACCTCATCTAAAAATTTGACCTCATGATCACGTACATTAAGCACTCTTGTAGAGGTTTTTGTTGTGGGATAATTGTTATCTTGTAATATCTTGAAAAGATCTTTTGATGGTTTTGTTCCTCTTGACCACAATCTCATGGTTAATTGGGAAATATCATCATCTCCTAATTCATCTTCGTTAAATATTTCTTGTTTGAACTTTATTGAAAAACCAACATTGACTAACTTACTTTCAATGTTGTCCAGCATTTGATGGGGCATCCATAGACTGTCGAGTAAAAGCAGATTTGTGAATTTGTCTATAAATTTGTTTACAGTTTCACTATTTTCCATGTTGTACAGTTTCCAGAATCTATTAAAAAATGTGTCTACATATAAGACAAATCTCTGCTCGTTTTTGTGCACAATTATGCCAAATAAGAATTTATCGTCCGTTGCTTTTATCTCTAGATGATATCCATCAAATGACAATGGTATTTTATCAATATTGCAATTTGATTCTATAATATTAGTTTTTACGTTATATTCTGAATATTCCCCATGTTCTTCCAATGATCGGAGATTCGCATCTATGGTCCTTTCCATCTGTTTATGAAGTTCGCCCCTCGATTTTATCATCATTTTGACCACCTTTTAAACTCAAATGGTATTTGAAAAATGGAAATGCTTTACGTATAAAATTGTTTTATATGTCGTGATACCGCTCTTATTCATGATATATATGGTATATAATTTATAGGTTATAATCTTCATGTGTGTAGTCTCGAATGTTTTGACTTTATATACTCGCCTCCACTTATCAAATTTTCTCATAATCACCCCTCCATGCATTTGAAGAATACGTTCAACTTCATTGGTGTTCGGTTAAGGAATTATATTAGCTTGTTGCGAATGTTTTTGGATATAAGCAACTCTATACACAGTTCAAATCACCAGACTCCGCGCAACGACCCTCTGCGTTCTCCGCGTCCTCTGCGGTGAATATTTTT
>JAUVET010000118.1 GCA_030594665.1 Methanosarcinaceae archaeon | reverse complement strand
GTACACAAATTTTTGTGCCGTTCCAGTATCAGGGTATTCCTGATGCCACCCTCGATTAGCTCCGTTAACAGTTTCATTATTTATATAATATAATTAATTCCATTAAATTGATACTTGTTGATGCGGTTAACTATTTAGGGGTTAGGATCAATCATGAGACCAGAGATAACATGAAATCAGAAATTGAAACAGTATGTCCTTCATGCTCGCCAAAAATACCGGTGATGCATGATGTATTGAAGTCGGGTCAGAATCCTATTGTAAAATGTAAGGAATGCGGGCACGTACATCCCACAAAGATCGGAAACAAAAAACCGGTCAATGTCAGGGTAGTTGTCAGTAAAGGGGATGAATCATTTAAGCGTAGTATTCAACTTGATCAGGATCAGGTTGTGTCTGAGGACGATGAACTGATCGTTGAGGATGAGTCGGAAGATGAGGTATATCCCATAATTGTGACATCCATCGAGTCGAATGAGAAACGTGTTGCCGGTGAAAAAGCCGGGGATATTGGCACGATATGGGGCAGGAGCATTGATGAGGTCATTGTAAAGGTAGCGATCAAGAACGGCAGTAAAACAGAATCGTTCAATAAACGCGTGCCTGGAGGGTATGATTTTGTTATTGGGGATGAGGACAGCGTACAGGGTAAAAAGTTTATAATAACCCATATCAAGATACGGAATGGTGAATTCTGTTCGAGCAAAGGTGAAACTGTCGAGGCAAAACACATAAAGCGCGTGTATGCATTGCCTGTTAAAATCAGAGCATGGGGAGAGGGGAAATCAGCATGGAGTTTAGGGAGAAAAACGCGAAACTTTTAGATTACCTGAGATATCAAGGGATTGGGGAAAAAGTACTTGATGCGATGCTGCAAATTCCGCGGCATCTTTTTGTTCCCACACAACTTCGTGGGGATGCTTATGTAGACATACCGTTGCCGATCGGGCATGGTCAGACCATATCAGCACCGCATATGGTTGCTATAATGTGTGATCTTCTGGACTTGCGAGATGGATTGAAGGTACTTGAGATTGGCACGGGTTCCGGATATAATGCTGCTGTGATGGCACAACTTGTCGGCAGGACGGGGCATGTGTATTCTGTTGAACGCATGGCGCCGTTGGTCGAGTTCGCAAAAAAGAACTTGATGGACACCGGATGTACAAATGTCACGGTAATGCTTGAAGACGGGTCAGGTGGAGATTTGGAGCATTCATCGTATGACCGTATTTGTGTGACCTGCGCCGCACCCGATATCCCACAACCACTGATCGAGCAACTAAAACCAGGTGGACTGATGGTCATACCTGTAGGAGTTTCTTTCCAGCAGCTCTATCTTGTAAAAAAGGATATGGACGGAACAGTTCATAAGGAAATAAAAGGCGGGGTTGTGTTTGTGCCGTTGATTGGCAGATATGGATTTAGTGATGGTTGAACGACAGTTATAATATATTGTTGGTATTTATCAAATATACTGAGAATTTTAAAACGCCTGCAACTCCAAAAAACGAGTGCAGGCGGAATTACAAACCGGAATTTCACTCTTCAACAACACTGACCTTTGTCATAACGTCGCCCTGTTTGATCTTGTTGACGACATCCATGCCTTCTTTGACTTGACCGAATACGGTGTGTACACCGTCAAGATGGGACTGCGGGGCGTGTGTGATAAAGAACTGGCTGCCGCCTGTATTCTTTCCTGCGTGTGCCATTGAGAGTGTGCCGGTCCTGTGCTTTTTTGGATTGATCTCACATTTTATGGTGTAGCCGGGTCCGCCTGTTCCGGTGCCGTTGGGGCAGCCGCCTTGTATCATAAAATTATCGATGACCCGGTGGAATTTAAGTCCGTTATAGAATCCTTTGTTTATGAGTTT
Organism: Methanosarcinaceae archaeon; assembly: GCA_030594665.1. Next base: position 3,751 of record JAUVET010000118.1, on the reverse strand, counting down.
TACAAAATTATCGACTGTGTTTGGTGCTTCATTTTCGAACAATTCAAGGACTATGTCGCCTTTTTCGGTTTCTATTATTGCTTTCTTCATAATTGGTACCTCTGTGTTGGGAATAATGGGACAAGGTTGATAAAATAGTTTCTATCGGGCGGCTGACATGGTGCTTTATTAGGACTGATCAGTTCATTTTGTCCCGCAGCAGGTAAATTGGTTTGATTTAAATACGATTAAAGCGGTTTTGAGATGTGCGAAAAGTAAGATTGAATTACATATAATTACAATAAAATAGGTGTTATCATGGACGATATCAGTGAAATCTACGAAAAACTCGGCGGTGTGGTTAGCAAAGACGAGTTTGTTAAAAAGGTTAGTGAAAAAGTTGAGCAGATGAGCGGTCTTTGCGATGAGAAAACAGCAGCAATGCTTGTTGCCCATGATCTTGGTGTCACTGACACCGGGCGCGAGGTTACAAAGATCTCGGCTATTACCGCAGATAGCGATAACGTGAATTTCATTGCCAAGGTTATGTCGGTTTTTGATGTGCGGGAGTTTAGCCGCAACGACGGTACGGTCGGGAAGGTCGGGAATATTACTGTTGCTGATGAGACAGGATCGATCCGTTTGACACTCTGGGATGATAAGGCAGACCTTATCAAGAATGGAAATATCGAGATAGGGCACAATATGCAGATCAGCGGATATGTGAAGGAGGGATATACAGGAGTTGAGGTTAATATCGGTAAGAATGGCGTGCTCACCGAGACTGACGAAGAAGTCGATGCTACTATGAACTCGCAAAAGATTACTGATGTGAAGGACGGAATGGGTGATATCAATCTCTGCGGCAGGGTTGTGGATATTTCGGATGTGCGGACATTCAGCAAAAAGGATGGTGGCGAGGGGCGTGTTTGCAATATCACGATAGGTGATGAGACCGGTAAGATCAGGGTTACGCTCTGGGACGAGAAAACCGATTTTACTAAGGAAGTCAGTTTTGATGATTCGATCGAGATCGTCAACGGCTACGCCCGCGAGAATAATTTCAACCAGCAAGTGGAGATCCAGGTCGGCAATCGCAGTGTGATCAAGAAGACCGATACTGAAGTGACATACAAGGAAACTTTTACGAATATTGCGGATATTATTCCAGGTGAGTCATATTCTATCGAGGGTGCTGTGTCAGGACTGGGCGAGCTGCGGGAATTCTCACGTGATGACGGGACGCTCAATATGGTGTCGAATATCTATGTGTCCGATGATACGGGGCGTATACGCATTGCCCTCTGGGGCGACCACGCGCCTATTGTGGATGAGCTTGATATCGATACAGGGATACAGGTAATTGATGCTTATTCAAAGTCCGGTTTCAATGATGAGATCGAGTTGAGTGTTGGGAATCGGAGTCGGGTTGTTGTATTGTAGGGATTTGCAGGATGAGATGAGAAATTGAGAAGGTGGGGGATATTGTACAGGTTTTGGACTTATGTTTGAGAGTATAGTGACTGCGGAATTGTAAGTTTATTTTCAAAAAATTGAAAGAAAAATAAAGACATTCCTTCAGCACTTAAATTGAGCGCGTATAATTCAAATGGAAAGCAAAATACATTTTAAAATTATATGGAATCATTTATTAACTACTATCCATAATGAGTATTTGAAAGGCGATAAAAATGGTAGAATTTTTAGAAACAAATGGAATATCCGCTGCACTAACAGAATTAATTAAAAGTTCAGAAGAACGACTTTTTTTAATAAGTCCATACCTACAAATAGCAGAAAGGCTTAGACTTTTTATTAAAGAGAGAGATTCACGAAACATTGTAGATATTAAAGTTGTTTTTAGAACTGATAAATTAAAAGCCGAAGAAATGAGTTTTTTGCAAGAATTGAACAATGTTAAAGTATTATCTTGTGATAATCTGCATGCTAAATGTTATTTAAATGAAAATACTGCAATAATTACTTCTATGAACTTATATCAACACTCTCAACAAAATAATTGGGAAATGGGAATTAAAATTGAGAAAAATACAGATTCAGAGTTATATCAAAAAATATTAGATGAAGTAAAGTTAATTATGCAAAGCAGTCAACAAACTCAATATTCCATAAAGAAAATAGAGAAAGATGTCAGAGTAAATTCAAAAACCACACGCGCAAATAGTAAAAAATCAAAAGAAAAATTAAACAATGGTTTTTGTATTCGTTGTGGAACGGATATAAAACTAAATCCTGAAAAACCGCTTTGTTTAAAATGTTACAAATCGTGGGAAAAATACAGCAATTCTGAATATAAAGAGAAGTTCTGCCATGCTTGTGGAAAGAATTCTAATAGTACTGTAGCAAAACCTGTTTGTTATACCTGTTATAAAAAGGCTAAATAATTGATTAGACCTTCCACACCTCCTGCTGAAAGCCGGAGATTTAAGGATTTTTTACGTCTTGTATAATCAACAACAACATTTTAAATTAAGAGCGTATGATTATATTTGAAATATGATAACAGATTCAACAATCCGGATTGCTGCTGTTCCACTGCAAGTTTCCTGATCGTTTGAAGCATGTGTTCATAAATTGATTTTATTGACTATTCATTATCCGGATTTCCATTTTTCTGTTTTGTCAGAAGGTTTTGCCCTTTTTCAGTTACCCGGTATTTCTGCAGGCGACTATTGGGCTTTTCGGGAATGGTCATTTCGATGATATCAAGCCCCACAAGTCTCCTGACTTGTTTATGAAGTTCCCCTGACACTGTTTTGTGCCCCAGTTCGAATGCCAATCCAGACTTGCCCTGTTCACCGTCTTTTAAGATGATAAGGATCTTTGCTGCTAAGAGTAACTCTAGCCGTGACTCTAGCCGTGACTCTAGCCGTGATTCCAGCTCCTGCTTCGGTTGAACCACTGCTATCTCAAATATTTTACGCCAAATAGTCAGGATGAAAAAACCCGCATCTATACGGAACTCAGGTTGCCGCATTCCTGCCTTCCGGCAGCGTTCAAGCATATCGACGGTTCCCGTACCTGCTTTTTCAATATATTTCGTTAGAAATAACGGTTCAGATATCAATGGATTGTTGGGTTGACTGGCATGGGGCAGGAGCAGTTTTTCCAGTGTTAGCGGAGGATGCACGGTGCCTGGATTCCATATCTCAAGCCTGTCAGGGAAAAGCTGCACTTCCACGCTTGCATTGCTGATGTAATCGCGATGTGCCACGGCGTTTACGATACCTTCCGCGACAACTTCCGGTGGGATATCATATTCAACAGGCGCCTCCGGCCCCAACGCACGGGTTCCGACAGACCGGTTTAGTTTCGACATGACAAAATCAACTGCATTGTCCACCAGTTCAAAGATCGTTCCTTTGTATATCTGATAAGATGGGATTGGCTTGTGCTTTTCAAGGGCATGAAAATTCATGCACTTCAATTCTGAAGAGATCAGAAAGCGCTGGGGTTTGACCCCGAATAACAAAATGGCCGCATGATTGGGTTTCCCTTTATCAAGAAGATCTAAATGTGTTAACATATCAGCTACAGGGGTTGTTTCTGCTAAAGCATAATCACGTGCATTATGTGCGCGGGATAAGAACCACTGCACTTTGTCAGGCGAGATGTCTTCCAGTGTGGCGTTACGCGCTGCTGTGGCATCGAACGGCCCTGTTCGCAAACATCCGACATCTTCCAGATGGTGGACAAGGCTGGCATAGACCGCCGCGATCAATTCCGGCAGACTGGTAAAATGACGTCTGAT
>JAUVET010000173.1 GCA_030594665.1 Methanosarcinaceae archaeon | reverse complement strand
AACCTACTCAAACACAAAGATGACTGGAAATTAAAAGAAGTTCGCAAGCTGATCAAAGAGCAATTTGGTGTTGAGCATTCTGAAATGCACGTCTGGAGGATCATGGTAAAGCTGAAGCAAGCACCATAATACGCTTAATGGGAAACCGGTTTTAACGAGATCCATACTAATGAATTATTTGGAAAGATAACTTAAATATGTTATGTTAAGGAGATGTCATGTTTAATACTTTGACTATTTTATCATGTTTACACAGTTGCATAGACACAACGACATTGAATCGTTTGAAAACAATCGTAACCGCCATGCTAACCATGACCGGGCGAGTAACCATGCTTGGAATATCACGTTGGACTGATGACGGTGGCAGTTACCGCACGATTCAACGTTTCTTCAATACCAATATCCCATGGGAAAAAATTCATTGGCGCTTGATCAGCCAATGTTTTTTGGATGCAGATGACACATTTATCCTAGCCGGTGATGAAACAGTCGTGACAAAATCCGGAAAGGCGACATATGGCCTCAACCGATTTTTTTCATCCATCTATGGAAAAACGGTGCCAGGTTTAGATTTTTTTACATTATCATTGATAAGTACAAAGCAGCGAACCTCTTACCCATTAATGACCCAACAAATGACCCATTCTGAAGATAAAAAAACGACAAAAAACGCAATTACTGCAGAAAATAGCAAAAAGAAGAGAAATAAAAGCGAATCCGCCACAAAAAGGGGGAGAGGGAGGCCAAAAGGCAGTCAAAATAAAAACAAAGAGGATGTCGAACTATCACCTTATCTATGCAACATTCAAAGTGTTATTAAGAGAATGTTGAAGCTAATTGGTTTCACCATTCCGATTACATATATTGTACTTGACGGTGCATTTGGGCATAATCATGCTTTACAAATGGTCAGACAATGCAAATTGCACATTATTTCAAAATTACAACATAATTCTGCACTCTATTTCCCATATAAAGGCACATATCGTGGGCGTGGTGCACATAGAAAATATGGTGATAAAATTGACTACAACTGCATCCCATCCAAATATTTGAAAAAAACCACTACTGAAAAGTCAGTTCAAATAGAGATTTATCAAATGGATATGCTGCACAAGCTTTATCCTCAAAAGCTAAATGTGGTTATCATCGTTAAAACCAATCTCAAAACACATGTGCGGAAGCATGTGATTTTGTTCAGCAGTGATCTGAATCTGGCCTATGACAAGTTAGTCGATTATTACAAACTACGTTTTCAGATTGAGTTTAACTTTCGAGATGCAAAACAGTATTGGGGTTTGGAAGATTTTATGAATGTCAAGGAAGTTCCCGTAACTAACGCTGCCAACTTAGCTTTTTTCATGGTGAATGTTTCTCAGGCATTAATTCAAGATGTTCAGGAGGAGAATCCTCACTTTAGCATTCAAGATCTTAAAGCATACTTCAGAGGTAGCAAATATGTCAATGAAACATTAAAATTACTACCGCAAAAACCAGATCGAATTTTAATTCAGCAGATATTTAGCCGAATAACGAAAATCGGAAGTATTAACAGTGGTTAGTACTGATTAATGGCGAAGGTATTGATGTAATTATCTATATTGATAAGTTCACTATCGAAATAACTGGTTTTTGAGATAGTGCCCATATACAATATAATCAACGACGCGAGCTTCTAATTTAACCGAAGAAAAAGTTGTAACTTGGATATATAATTAAAAACACATGATCTAATGTTGCAAAATAAGTCACATTTCAGAAATCTCTATAGTAAAATCCATAATTTGAAATTTTAAAATTATGACGGCATACCTAACTGCAGCAGAGCTGCGGAGTAGTAATTAAGACTAAAGAGGCTGTCCGACAATCACCGTGAATGATAAGATCAAGATCACTTCTTCTTCTTTTTGTCTTTCCTAAATACAGATGGCAGATCAACAGCATACGTCCCGTCCTGTTTGATCGCCATCACGATCTCTTTTCGTTCAAGAAGTGATTCAAGATTAAGTTCGTAAGAGCCGGGACCAAGGATACGGACGGATTCCACACGCTCGCCATCATCTTCTACCACACTGCGTTCCTGTTTTTCAATTCCCAGGATCTCATCAATTTCCCGAATGAACTTTTCAGCAGGCTTGTGTTCGGAGGATGCTGTATCATCTTGTGATTTTTTGGTTTCATCGATAACTTTTGTAACATCGGTATCCCCTGAATCTACATCATCAGGTGAAGAGGCGGGCTTCATATCACTTACATAAAGGAATTTATTCCAGCCGCAGTTCGGGCAGCCGTCCAATATCACGGCAGCGCCGTCTTCAAAAATGCTTTCACATCTGGTACATTTGTGTGGCATCGATTCACCGGTCTTTAATATGGACTGTGAGGTATTTAAGTATTTACGACTGTGCTGTTGGTATTATGGTCAATCTACCAGATACTTGCCGATCAATGGATTAAGCTTTTGTTTTGTCTCATAAGGGATCATGCTCTGAACTGTTGTGATGGCACCCGCAAGTGCATCTTTGCACATGCAATCCTGCGCTGGCGATACCCTGTCGATCGTAGCTGTTATGATATCTTTGACGGCTGCTTCGTTCTTCATCGCATTTTCAATTATGGTCTCAATGGTTACGTCCTCTTCAGACCAGACATCGTAATCCGTGACCGTTGCGATCATGGAGTAACACATCTCTGCTTCGCGTGCGAGTTTCGCTTCGGGTATGGCGGTCATGCCAATGATGTCAAAACCCAGTGATTGATACACGCGCGATTCCGCCCGTGTGGAGAATTGGGGGCCTTCCATGCATACATACGTTCCGCCATTGTGGACGTTGTAGCCTTTTTCTTTCGTAATGCCAAGTATGGTCTTTGACAGGGCAGGGCAGAACGGGTCTGCAAAACCCATGTGTACGACGATCCCATCTTCAAAAAAGGTGCCTGGTCTTGATCTTGTGCGGTCGTAGATCTGGTCAGGAATAACAATATCCAGGGGTGCAAGTTCCTGTTTCAAACTGCCGACCGCCGATGCTGCGATTATGCGTTTGACGCCAAGTTTCTTGAGAGCAAAGATGTTTGCCTGCGAGTTTAGCAGGGATGGTGATATCCTGTGCCCTATGCCGTGTCGTGGTAAAAAACAGATGGTTTTGTCGCCGTGTTCACCGATCATGATACTGTCGGACGGTGATCCGAATGGAGTGTCTATATTGACTTCCCTTGCATTATCAAGAAGACTCACATCGTATATTCCACTGCCCCCGATTATTGCAATATCTACATTTTCGTTCATTCGAATTCCCCTGTTTTTATGCAAGTTTCCATAATTTTTCACCGTCTTTTACCATTGACGTGACCTTGCCGATGCGCTCCATCTCATCAAGCACTTCCAACATGCGCCCGGGTTGTGCGATCTCAAATGAGGTCGGGTCAAGTGAATGGTATGTGTACAGGCCATGTTTTATGGCAGGAATGTCCCATGCATCTTTTTTCTCTTTAACCATAAGGCTTGAGATGATGTCCATCATATCCTCAATGAAGTTCCAGGGATATACGATCCATGCCCAGTCCTCGACACGTTCGCCACAGTAGTCGGGGTCCATTTCGGATGTGTATAGGTATTGGAGTGTTGCTGTCCTGACCTCTTTTGGTTTTTGCTTGATTACGTATTCTTTTGCATGTATCATGCTTTTGCCTGTGTCAGCGATATCATCGACAAGGAGTACATTCTTGCCGGTCACTGCAGTATCCGCAAGCGGATATTTGATAACCGGTTCATCTCCTGTGACTGCTGTACCGATGTAGTGTTCGATCTTAAGACTTGTCAGGTCGTCAAGTCCGAGGAAGTCACACATCACACGTCCGGCAAACCATCCGCCGCGCGCAAGTGCGATTATTACGTCGGGTTCGTAGCCCGATGTTTTTACGTCGTTCGAAACGTCTCTGCAAAGACTGTAGATGTAATCCCAGTTTGTTACTACACATTTGAATTTGTCAGGTAATGCCATTTGAAATGCCTCATTTTAATAGAATATATTTTACAATTAGGCCATTTGACTTCCACTTCACAACACCTATAAGTGTGCTATGTAAAAAGGATTTCGAATTCAAAAGAAAATAGCCTGATCTGTAATTCAGCTTGTTATATGTTTCATACATTTTTCACAAGATCATGTGCCAAAAGAAAACATTGTAATTATAGAGATTTCTGAATGATGCTCAACTATATAAAGAGCATCGAATATTTATTTTATGTTGTTAACAATACTTTTTGCAATGCAAGCGACTATAAATATTTCATACAGTATACGCATGACACTGCATCATGATCCAGTTAT
>JAUVET010000025.1 GCA_030594665.1 Methanosarcinaceae archaeon | reverse complement strand
CCAATAACTATATATATCAAATATAGCCATAATTATAATTACACAGATGCCGATTATGAGGATGGTCGGCACAGATAGAATGTGTAATGCTACTCAATTCGGAGGGACAATGGTGACAATTTCAGAGACTCAAAAAACGGCGACAGAAGAAAAGCGTACAAACCCTAATACAAACACAGAAACACCGAAAGGAGGTTTCTATACTTCATGTGGTCAGGCATACATACGTTTTGATGAATAAATAAATAAATAAATATAGTTTTCTCCCGGAACATTGAATTGTCATCACCAGTCGATGTCAGTTGAACTTTAAATTAGCCCAATTTCAAAATCCCGCGTGCAGCCAGCACTCCGGTAGCAGCCGCATTGATAATGTCCCTTGAAAGCCCGGCACCGTCACCTGCTGCGAACAGGTTTTTCATACTTGTTTCCATATTCCGGTCAACCCGTACTTCCATTGCATAGAACTTGATCTCGGGCGCGTACAACAGAGTAGAATCCGATGCAACACCCGGAATTATCTGGTTTAGCGTCTCCAGTCCTTCAATAATATCCATAACAATACGATGAGGCATAGCCATAGAAATATCACCCGGGGTCACATCCTTTAGCGTATTTACCACCGGATTTCGGGCAATGCGATTCTCTGTCGAACGCCTGCCACGCCGAAGGTCGCCCATCCTCTGGAGAACAGGTTTTCCACCTCCGATCGTTGTAGCCAGTTTTGCCACTGACCGTGCATATTTTGTTGTATTCTCGATCGGATGTGTCAGTTCAACATGCACAAGGAATGCGAAATTCGTATTTTCGGATGCGGTATTACGCATAGAATGACCATTCGTCGCAATAAAACCCTCATATTCTTCCTTAACAACAAACCCGTGCTCATTCGTACAAAATGTCCTGACGAAATCATCATACCTGCGCGTGTTGATATGAAACTTGGGGTCGCGATTGATCTTTGTCACAGGGTCCATAATAATTGCCGGCACTTCCACCCGCACTCCGATATCGATACCTCCGTAACGTGCTTCAATTGAATGCCTGTTTGTCAGTTCATTGACCCATTCGCCACCAATCCTACCAGGAGCAAGTATCGTATGCTTTGACCTGATACTGCGTCCATCTGAAAGAACAACTCCGTGGCACACACCACCCTCGACCACAAGGTCATCAACCTTTGTATTCAATAAGAACTTGATCCCTCTTGCTTCAAGATCATGCTTAAAATTGCCAATAACGGTTGGTGCATTGTCAGAACCGATATGACGCTGTTTTATATTCAAAAATCGCGCTCCAACAGATGCTGCCCTGCGTTTCAACTCCTCAACATCACTGTCCTTTGGATCTGATACATCCTGCGGTGCTCCATAATGCAGGAAAATGTCATCAACATACTTGACAAGTTCCCATGCATACTCCTTATCCCCGGTCAGTTGTGCAAGGTCACCTCCAATATCCGGTCGCAGGTTCAATGTTCCGTCCGAAAAGGTTCCCGCTCCCCCCACGCCGCACATAATGTCACACGGCACACAATGTGTGCACAGATTGATCGAATCCATTTGACAGTGCCGGCTGTCAATATCCCTGCCTTCATCAATCGCCAGTATAGTAAGATTATGGTCTGCCAGCTCATTTGCGGCAAACATACCTGCCTGTCCTGCCCCTATAATAACAACGTCATACTCATTCTCAAGAATTTGGTTACTTACACTCATAGGCACGCCTCATAACAACCCGATGATCTGTCGGTTACGTTAGTGATCTAAAATTGGTGTTATTAGGATAAAATCTTATCCAGTTGCCCAAGTGATACAGCAAGTTTGATCTCCTGGGCGATCCTTCGACCTGTCGAAAAATTTTCTTCTATATAATCAGAATACGGCGAGCCTGAAGGATAGAGATTGGTACCTGCCACAATACGGGCAGATATCTCAAACACCTTGATCTCAAGGTCATCCGTAACTACAGTCTCAAGACAGAACGGGCCGATCATGCCGCCAAATATCCCAAGCGATTCCTCAACCACCCTCTCACCAAGTGAAAAAATCAGTGGCAACAATGATTCCCGTGCAATAAGTGGCACGTTCCCTGTAACAACATACGTCGGGTGAATGCCTGCACTTTCAAGTTCACGAGGAGATCCTAGCCTGAATATTTCATCAGCATTGGACTCCACCCTTCGGTCCATGCTATGCATCTCAAGCGTTCCTGTGCTCAACTGGTATCCTTCTGTTCTTATAGGTGAATAGAAAAAATGGAGGTAATATCTTGTACCCACAATGAATTCCTGTATTGTGTATTTTTCATTCGGATCAATATTCTCTTTGAAATCCTCATAGTTCTTTGCAACAAAGAAGCCGCGCCCGCCTTTTGCACCGTGGTATTTAACCATTACAGGACCCGCAATGTCCTTTGGGTCATGGATCTCTTTTGGCATGTGGATGCCGGCATTTTCCAACCATTGCCGTTCCATATCCCGATCAGATTCCCACTCAAGAACTTCCCGATTTCCAAATGTCGGTATTGCAAGTTCTGCAAAATTATCCGCACCCATATATTCTACAAACGATCCATGCGGGATAATGATGGCGTTCTTCGCAACAAGTTCATCAACGATATTTGTTATGTCGTCATAACTGTCAACAACAATAAACTCGTCCGGTTTTGCTTTTGGGAATGCATCATAAAAACGCGGTGGGCTTTTCAAGCAAATACCGATCGTTCTTAAACCTTCCTCGCGCGCTCCATGGAATATCTGGAGACTTGAGTGTGAACACACTGTTGCAATAGCCAGATCACCAGTATCGTATTTCTGAAGTATATTCGATATTTGCTCTTTAGTTATCATTATTTGACCCCAAAATTTTATATTATATTGTACGATTTGGTATTTAAGGTTACGGAATTACATTTTAAAATGCTATATATATTCAACAGCCTCATTTCCCAATACAAACTGTTTACAGCATCTGCCGAAAGTGACATCAGGCAGATACACTAAATATCCCACAACCACGCCGCAAAACGTTATACTAATATACACCTTTCAATAATTTACATAACCAAAAGAGGGCACACAATGAAAGTTTCAATAATAGGCTCAGGCTACGTAGGCACAGTATCAGCCGCGTGTTTTGCAGAACTCGGGCATGAGGTTATCTGCATAGACATTGACGAGAAGAAAGTTAAGCAAATAAACGCAGGCATCCCGCCAATATATGAAGACGGACTTAAAGAGTTGATGCAAAAACATGCAGAACATCACCTTATCGCAACATCGGATTATGACTACGCGGTCAAAAATTCCGATGTATCGTTCATCTGTGTCGGCACTCCATCTGGAGATGACGGAAGTATCGACCTATCCATTATACGCGCAGCCAGCGCAAGCCTTGGGGTTGCCATCGCAAAGAAGGAGGGATACCATATCGTAGTTGTAAAAAGCACTGTCGTGCCTGAAACAACTGAAAAAGTGGTACTCTCCACGATCGAGGAATACTCGGGCAAACGCGCGGGAGATGACTTCGGGATTGCCATGAATCCCGAGTTCCTTCGCGAAGGCAAAGCAGTTTATGATTTCATGCATCCTGACAAGATCGTGATAGGTTCCATCGACGAGCGCACAAGTGTGATTGTATCGGAACTCTACCGCCGCCTCGACTGTGAGATCACGCACACCAACCCAAAGACCGCAGAAATGATAAAATACGTCAACAACTCCTTCCTTGCAACAAAGATATCCTTCTCCAACGAGATCGGGAATATCTGCAAGAAACTCGGCATCAACACCTACGAAGTAATGCAGGCTGTCGGCACGGATCTCAGGATATCCCCAAGTTTCCTTAATTCAGGCGCAGGTTTTGGTGGTTCATGCTTCCCAAAGGATGTCAAGGCACTGATCGGCAAAGCAAAGGACATCGGATACGACCCACTTCTTCTCGAATCGGTTATCGAAGTGAACGAACACCAACCACTTGAGATGATAAAACTTCTCATTGCCAAACTCGACAATGGTGATGGCAACGGCAATGGTAACGGCAATGGTAACAGCAATGGTAACGGTAACGGCAACATTGAAGGAAAAAAGATCGCCGTCCTCGGTCTCGCATTCAAGAACGATACCGACGACATCCGTGAATCCAGATCGATCCCGGTCATCGCTGAACTCCTGCGCCTCGGGGCAGATGTTACAGCCTATGACCAAATGGCATCGGACGAGATGAAAAAGATATTCGGTAATATCACTTATCACATGAGCGCAGCCGGTGCCCTCAAAGATGCGGACGCATGTCTGATAATGACAGAATGGGACGAGTTCAGGGATCTCGACTCAGAGTTCGGTCTCATGAAGAACAGAATTGTAATCGATGGCAGGCACATGATAATGCCGGATGATCTTGAACAGGATATCGATTACGTGGGTCTTTGCTGGTAAAATCGGATATCAGAAACAAGGAAATAGACAGCAAAAACTTGCTGCTGTAAACAGTAAATATCAGGCAGTTGGCGTCTGTGTCGTGGATGTATCCACGATAAAACATATGTAGAACATATACGTACTAAAAAGTGCATTTGATAAATGGAAATACCTTTTGCAGAATAGTGTATACTTTCTATTTGTTGGAGAGATCTTTTAAAGCAATATTTAGTACGGATACCCTATAATTGGGTCGTGAAAGTTTATTAATTGTAAATGGAGGTAGAACTATGGCATTAAAGGATGGTAGGGGAACGAGCACAGTCCAAAACGTAGAAGCAATAGACTATATGCTATCTGATGACAATCCAATATATTATGGAGAAATTGAGGTGATCCACGATGATTGTCCATTTTTGTCCATATCAACGAAATTGGATAAAGAGTTATCTTTACAAATTCTTTATGGACGCAGAGTAAATTCATTTCAAACGGTTAGATTCCATTTGAATCAAATTGTAGGGCAATCGACTATAAGGAATGTATTACATGATGCATTGAACAGCAAAAGCATAAAAGATGCACGAGTAATTGTAAACGGAGACATAGGCACTATATTTGAAGTAACATGCAAAGATGATCCGTTGAATTGTATAACTAAAATTACGGATCTGCCATTTGGAGAAATAGCGAGTTATATTGCATATCCGGATAGAGAAACATATAAACTGTTTTCCCCAACAGTTGATGGTTTGAATGGAAAAGAACGCTTATTAGAATACGAAGAACAATTAGGAGAATATGGGACTGCTAATCTATTGGAATTTAGAAAACTGAAACGAAATGACCATGCAATTAACAATTTTTTGGATCAGCATGGAAAAATTCCAGACGTTTGGCTTAAGTCAAATGAATTGAGCATCATAAAGATGGCAATGACTGAGGGTTATTTTGAATCGCCCAAAAGAGTCGGCTTAGACGAACTTGCTCGTAAATTGAATATTAGCAGAGGAGCACTAAGCGATAAATTACGACTCATTAATAGGCAAGTTCTGGATAGATTTGTAAATCAAATGAATCAACCATTCACACCTTAGGAGTTGTTTAAGTGAGGGTTGGAATTATACCAATAGCACATAACAATTGTTGGGCTTCTGATATATGTAAAAAACATCCTGATATTCAATTGGATGTAGCATTGTATCAGGTATTGCCAACTAAATATAAAGTGCTGGTACAGGTGAAAATTGAAAAATCCAGCTCTGATGATATCATAATTGTTTCAAAATCAATCATAGAATCGATTCGGATCCATGAGTCCGTAGAAGGGTTTAAGATATTAAAACAGCCGGATGAAATCAATAAAAATGCGATTTATGACATCGAAATTAATGATAAGGGTTATTCTACTGGTGCTACTAGAATAATGGCCAGAGTTAAAGGAGTAAATTTATATCCTTTTATAAGCATGCCTGTGCGATATCATAATGGAACAAGTATAGAATATCTCAGTGCAATTTTTGATGATGAATCCGCATTTGAAAAAACAGTGCAAGCACTCGATAGTGATTCTAACATCGATGTATTAAAAAATGATCCTGAATATAAGTCACATGGGATAAATGATGATGAAAAGTGGAATGAGCAAAAAACTGTTTTCACAGAATTCTTTATGCTACCAACTGAGATTGCAAATATTTTCATTGAATTATTATCCAATGCAAATATAATTGATAAACTGACAGATGAAACAGCGTTTTTAGATATTGTTTTAAGCTCACCGTTTTCCACAAAAATAATAAAATCGATAACTGGATTTTGGAACTGTGCCAACTGGAATTAAATCTCTTTACGACTTTTATGAGTTGATGTCCAGTTTGAAGTTCAACTAATTATAATTATTCATCTTTTAGAAGTAAAGGTAACAATAACGAAAAAACGCATTCCAATTTATTTTGATCACTATACTCCGCAGCTCTGATGCGGTTGGGTGTATCGTCGCAACGTTTGACTTAAAGCTATATTTAACCATCTTTTGACTATCCTTTTCCTGAGATTTTGAATTGTTGGACAGCCTATAATTTATAGTATAATGCGATATGTTCTTTGTTATTAGTGGACCTGAACAATCGATGATACTGATAATTGAGAGAATATCGGATGGATAAAAAATGAATGATGAAATTAAAGACGACATGCATGGTCGCATAGAATCCTTTGACCAGGGTGTGCGAAGCCTTGAGAGACGCTTGCGGGCGGTTGAGCGCAGACTTTCCATTGAAGTTCCGCCTGATGATCTGGTCGGCGACTCGTTCGATAACACGGAAAAATTGTTACAACAGACACGCACAGAACTATCCGGACTTGTAGAAGGGTTTGGCAGTCTTAAAACAGATATCGATAACGTCAAAGAACTGCTACAGGACTCCCTGCGCGCGGACATGGACAAACTGTCGGAGAGTGCCCTGCAACTCGACAGCCGGCTTGAGAGAGTGGAGAACCAGAACAAGATCACGATCGGTTCGATAAAAGTACCTGTAGAACTGTCAGGTGTGGTCGGTGCAGGCGTTCTGCTGGTTACAGGAACCCTCATTTTTGCAGACAGGTGGGATATTATCAGGTCGCCATACTTCTCCTTCGGCATTGCCGGAGTATTGGCTGCAGCCGTTCTTGCAAAATTCTATCTGGCAAACAAAACCGTGAATTAGGTTTTTAATACTTTTACGAGATACCTGTCCGAGTAGTCCAGATATCCGTCAGCCATCACCTTGATCGATATGTAGCCTTCCTGTTTTCCAACCGGCAGCGAGACATTTGCTATTTGTATCACAACCTCACCGCTGTGGTCTGTAACATCACCGTTAGCTACGGAATGCGACGGTCCCCAAACAACAACGTTCGCACTGCTGATTGGATTCTCATCATTGTCAAAAACGCTTATCAATAACGGCGGCGTATCCCCGCTGCCGCCCGGCAGCGCAAATGAACTTATATTCGCCACCGCATACATTGGTCGTGGTGCTGCAGGTGCGTTTGATATGCTTCCAACTATCGCGGCAAATCCGATTAGCCCTATGATCGTTAGAACTACCATTCGCATCGGGAGTCCGACCGAACCCCGCTCATCTCGCAGCAGGCATTTGAGAAGCATTGTTAAAAAGAAAAAGAAACGGTATAGGTTACCTAGTTTTTACGATCATCACAGCATCTGTCTTATCGTAGTCGTAGAATCCGTTTGCTGTAATTGTAAGATCCATTGTGCCTTCGTTCTGGTTTGCACCGAGTTTGACCTCTGCAGTATCTGTAATGAGTAAAGCAACTCCATTGATATCGGTCGTGTTCGTTGCAACACCACCAAGCCCGCGCAGAAATACGTTTGCATTCCTAACAGGATTTCCGTCAGGGTCAGTTGCAGTTATCTTGACTTCAACAATAAACGAATTTATTGCTGTTGTTGCATCCACAATGATCGTATTACCGGATTTAAGCGAATCACCCTGTATCCCGGATTTGTCAATGTTCACTGACATATTTTTGGTCGGCGGCGGAATAATTGCAATAAGCGCAGCCAGAGCCACCATTCCCACTACAAGCATTACAACGATGTTGATCGGAAGTTCTATCGCTGAATCGTTTTGAAATATGTTTTTATTATTTTGAATTGATACCACCAAATTATCATTTTTGTTTGTATACATTTACCTCCTATATAAATAGCACCATTTGAAGATGCTGTCCAAAAGTTTGGTATTATAAAACAATACAACCAGCAACATTTGTAGTATTAATACAAATACAATACGCAACATTTATATTATTCTTGCGCATTGTATTTGCATATGGACAAAGAATTTATAATTACTTACTTGCAAAAAAGAAACTACTGGTGGAAAACAGGAAGCGTTAATCCAGTAGATAAAGGTAACATAAGACAGGAATATCTTGGGAAGATACAGTATTTAAATAAACTTGAGAGAATTATATGTTTAACAGGAATCAGACGAAGTGGTAAGACCACTGTTCTTTATCAGTATATAGATCATCTTTTAAATCTAAGTTTAAGTCTAAATCGAAGTCAAAAATCAAACTTAAACTCAAATTCAAATTCAAACTTAAACCCAACCGATTCAGATGCCAAAAAGATCGTATATGTAAAGATCGATGATCTCATCGGAAAATTTGACAGCATTCACGACATACTGAACATCTATCACGAACTGACAGGTATAGACCCGTCGAAAGAAAAAGTGTACTTCTTACTGGATGAGATCCACGTCCAGAAAGATTGGCAGTTGCAATTAAAGTATTACATAGATGCTCATGCAGAATGTAAATTCATCATATCAGGTTCATCCAAACCCCTTCTATATTCGGATGCGTCTGAAAGTTTGGCAGGACGCATCACGTTCATAGACGTATTTCCATTAACATTTCGGGAATTCCTGAAATTCAACGATATACCGATCGATGAGATCGCATCACAATCACAGAACCTGTGTGATTTTGGAGATATCGAAAAAGCATATCACAATGCTCTTGCCCATAAAAATGATATCGTCCATCTACTTAATCAATATTTCAACACCGGGGGATATCCGGAATGGTTCAAGATAAAAGATATGGATATGTGGCATAGAACGATCGTGGAAGATTATTTTGCACTTATACTTTTCAAAGATATTGTTAGTGTATTTAAAGTGAAAGACCCGCTTCTTCTTGAAAAACTTGTTCGGGACATTGCAGTATTTTCTACCGAAAGGTTCACTTACAAAGGTCTTTCCGAGAGGCTGGGTGTTAATCGGGAAACATTGAAACTGTACTTGTACTACCTACAAAGTTCAATGATGGTGTTTGTAGCAGATGTGTATGCACCATCAAAAAAAGCGGTTGAGAAGCGACCAAAAAAACTCTATTTCTGGGAAGAGGGATTGCGAAGAGCCCTGACACTCGACAAAGATGATGCAAGATCGGCTGAAAATATTGTGGCATGGCATTTGATCAAAAGAGGAATGGGTTTAAGATCATTTTTTAGTCCCAGGTACTGGAAGAACAGGTACGAAGTTGATTTTGTTTATGATGATTCAAAGATGGTTATTCCCGTAGAAGTTAAGTATAGGAATCAATCCGCAGGCAGTGATGTGAGGGGATTGGTCGAGTTTATGGGCAAATATGATCTAATTGGCAATCCCAATGTTGGGATTGTGGTAACTAAAGATATATTCAAGAAAGAGGAATTTGGGGAATATACAATATTGCACATCCCAATTTGGATTTTTTTGATCGTGGTGTGAGAAAATAAACGAAAAAAAGCATATCAATTTTTATAGTATGTTTGAAATAGTACTATTGATTAATAGAAAGCAAAATATGGGTTTTATAATTATAAAATAAGGCTTACAAGAGGGAAGATAATGGAAACGCGTGACATAATTTTTTCATTTGTAATGGTGATATCATCTTTTGTGTTAACATATGAATGGCTTGGAAGGTTTAGGTACAGCCCTGCAAATTCACTTATCATATTATCTGCAATGGTTATGATCGGAGCACTGGCTGCTATGATCCTGTCAGTGGACATAAGGCTTCGCAAAATTGATAAGATGATCGACACAAAGGAACGCGCACTGCGCATCAATATCCAAAGTGTTGAAGATAACACGGCTAAGAGACTAAATACGGTCGTAAGCAGGCTAGATGATAGTATAGAACAGTTCAATCGCAGGCAGTATCGTTAAAAGCACTTTTTACCATCTTTTCTATTTTTTCCATAACGAGTCCTGCATTTGCAATATCTGTGGTTCTCCGAATATCGATCCTACCGGTACGGTATAGTAGGATGGTTTTACCATCCAGCTCAAATCTTGCAACGCCTAATCTTTCAGAACACTTGAGTTTTAAAATATTTCCTTTCTCAAGATTGCTTTGCAATATGTTGCAAAGCGCATCCATCAAAAAAGAGTTTGAATACTGTGATTCAGCGATATATTTCCCGGGTTCATCGACACAAGGTCTTGCAAGTCGTATCTCATAAGTCGATGAATTATCGGACCTTACCGTGCTGCGGCGGTTAGCGTTCATGGTGTGTTGATACGTTTGTTCACAAAAAAAGATGTCTATGACATTGCCCATCGTTTTTCGCGTGATGCGACATGTTTATATTCTAATGCTCATATTTAAATAATTAGCGTGTTGTAAGGTCCTTGCATGAGATGTGGCACGAGCCTTTCTGTGATTGTATAGACAACCTCAACGCGGTACATTTGATAATGCAATAAAGCCTGGCACGAGGGAAACTGGTGCGGACAGCGGTGATTACCAACAGGATGATACACCGGAGTTAGTGCGTCAGGTTACAGCATTATCAATGCAAACGCTAATCGCTATTAGTAACTATAGAGATTTCTGAATGATGCTCAACTATATAAAGAGCATCGAATATTTATTTTATGTTGTTAACAATACTTTTTGCAATGCAAGCGACTATAAATATTTCATACAGTATACGCATGACACTGCATCATGATCCAGTTAT
>JAUVET010000186.1 GCA_030594665.1 Methanosarcinaceae archaeon | reverse complement strand
GATCGAATCCTTCCGATGAGAACACGGGTCCAAGGAGATCATCATGTAGCGATTCGTTGAAAGCCACGCCCCCGCACAGTTCGTTAAACGCAGGAACAATGAATATCTGTGGGTCACCCCATGCGCCAGTTTGTGAAAAGTCAATACTGCGGAAATGCTGTTCAAACGCATTGCATTTGAGTCTTGTACGGATCCATGCAGGTTCGACCGTTGCATAACCAAGTACATCTGTAAAACGTATTATTGGGTGATTGTGTGCTGTTATGATGTATTCTGCACCTAGCAATTCGGGGTCGGGCCATGTATGCCCGTGGAAGTATCCGACCCCGTCCAAAACCTCGCCTCTTGGGGAATGAAGGGTTATGTCCACATTTTTTGGCAATAAAAAATCGATGTTCCCGTCATGGTTTCCAGGAAATATGTCAATTGGCGCATATTGTGCAATGGATTTTAAAAAGTAGGGTATCTCATCCCTCTCCTGCCATGATATTTGTGGGATGTTGTGTTTGATATCGCCGAGTAGTATTACTCTGTCAGGGTTATTTTGCTCGATGAACTTGTGGATGCGCTCAACGTGTTGCTCTATTCGGCTTGGGATGGAAAAACCGCTTTTGTATAGGTCCCACTCGATCCCGAGGTGGATGTCTGCAATGACCAGCGCTTTTTGGGTATTTGTGACGATCAGTGCAGGTTCGTTGATGATAGGTGTTATCTCGATGGGCATGTTATATTGATTATTGCCTGTTCAACTAATCAGGCTTTCCCTTTGTCATGTTGTCCACCCTGTCCGACAAATTCTCAATAGTCGCACACATCCGGACAACATCTTCCTGAATTTCGAGAATCCGATCATACATCGGGCTGCGGTTGTCTTTTATTGCCTGTTCCTGTGCAAAGCGCTGTTTGCTCGGGAACACATACACGTATGTCAGCCACATACCGGCGGCTGCCACTCATGTAAATAACGCGCACGATAGCTTATTTTATAGGTCGATCAATACTTTCACCCGACTTGGCTTTGATATATATACAAAAAGAACAATTATGTTTAAGAAAAACTAACGAAAACCACCAGCTCGTCTACAAACTCTACGACCTGACCCTCGAAGAGATTAAAATTGTCGAGGAGTTCAATGAGGGGAAATGAGAGCGTCTGTCGGATATGGGAAATTGAAATTGATGAAAATTCAAATGATCTATTCGGACGGGATGAACAGGATTTACAGGATGCAAAGTTGCGTCGAAATCCTGTTCATCCTGCAAATCCGGTCTGAAATTTATCTGAATGGACAGAGACACTGAAAACTAATTAAGGAGGCAAAAACCATGACAAAAATAGAAATGGATGCTGAGAACGATAAGACTACCAAGAATTTTGACAGGTACAAATTTACGAATGGTACTGTGAATGGAAGCGTCTATGTTCCAAAAGGTGCCAGTAAGGTCAAGGTTACGATTGAATTTGAGTGATTGTTCTGTTCATATTTAATGGTCACTTGCAAAAGAATAACGAAATCTCACAAATAAGGAGCTGATTTGAACAATGTCCATCCAGAACCTACTCTCTTCACCCGAAAGCAAAACCCTCGAATTCAAAGAAACCATGCCGACCAGTCTGGCAATAGCAAAAACAGCCTGCGCTTTTGCAAATGGCGGCGGTGGATCGATCATAATCGGGGTGACCGATAGGGATAGAAAGATCATCGGGATCGATGAACTGAAGTTACCTGACTTAGAGGAGAAGATCTCAAGTATCATATACACCATGGTTGAGCCCACACCTGCATTTAATGCAATGGTATACAATATTGAAGGAAAACTGCTCCTCAAGATCGAAATATTCCCTGGGAGCCTTAAACCCTATCATCTGAAGAATAAAGGAGAGATTAAGGGTACATATATCAGGCTGGGTTCCACCAACAGGAAAGCAGACCTTGATACAATCGATGAACTAAGGCGCAGGCGGATGAATATCGGTTTTGATGAGATCGAAGTACAGGAGGCATCCGGGGAAGATCTTGCTCCGGAAAATATCGAACTTTATCTTGAAAAGAGAGAGATAGCCAGGGATATACCAAAGGCTGAACCTGACACGACATTTTTGAAGAAAATAAAAGCAATAAAACAGCATGATGGAACCGTTTATCCAACTGTTGCAGGCATTCTTCTGTTCTCAAATGAACCTGAAGACTATATTCCCGGGGCAGTTGTCAGATGCGCAAGGTTCATGGGCAATGATATGGACGAGTTCATAGACCAGCGAATCATTACAGGCTCCCTTTTCACTCAGGCAGAAGAAACCATCGCGTTCTTTAAAAAGAATATAAGAAGGTCTGCAAAGATCGAGGGGCTTTACAGGACGGAAGAATATGAGTATCCTGAAAAAGCAATAAGGGAAGCACTTGTCAATGCGCTCTGTCACCGGGATTACAGCCGCAGGGGAGCAGACATCAAGTTTGCAATCTTTGATAACAGGATAGAGATCACAAGCCCTGGCGGACTTATTCCAAATGTAAATATTGAAGATCTGGGAACCGGTGTATCAGAGTTTCGAAACAAGATCATAGGAAAGATCTTCAACGAATCAGGACTGATAGAAGGATACGGCACCGGTGTTTTGCGGATAAGAAAGTATATTGAAGAAAAAGGTCTGGTACCACCCGAATTTAGAGACTATAATGCTTTTTTCAAAGTTATCTTTTATAATGCAAAAAATGAGGTAGAAAGAGAAGTGAAGGAGGGAGGAATGGAAATGAGGGAGGGTGGAATGGAAGTGAGGGAGGTAGAAAAAGAAAAGAGGGAGGTAGAAAAAGAAAAGAGGGAGGTAGAAAAAGAAAAGAGGGAGGTAGAAAAGGACGAGAGGGAGGTAGAAAAAATAACCGAACACCAGAAAATTATACTGGATCTAATTAAAAACAATCCATCCATCTCTAAAAAAGAAATGTCAGAAAACCTTGGTATCAGATCAAGTTCCATTGATAAAAATATCACAACATTAAAGAAAAAAGGATATCTTGCGCGAGTAGGTCCTGCAAAAGGCGGACATTGGGAAATTGTCAAGGAATACTAACCATAAGCAACTGGTATTGATGAAATAAAAAAATATAAATTGCATATGATCAAGGTAAATTGCAATACAAAATTATTGGTAAGGAAGCATCATATTCTGAATTGATCGAGAAAGGCAGACCTGGTAAAATAATAGCGAAAGATGCAGAGAAGGATAATGCTATTGTAATTACAGGAGATAAAGATTTTTCAGCATCAATCCAGATATATCTGCCATAAATTATAGGTATTATCCACTAAAAGAAAACGAAATTGTTGAAATAAAAATTGTTGGAGATTCCGATGGTGATGGTGTTGGATATTATAAAAAGTATATGATGTATGTACGTTTTCCCATACATGCTATACTTTTTATCCGAATGAAGCAGGAAGTTCCTTCCTCATCGTATAGTGGCAAAAAGAGTGGTTCACCGCATAAGTGGATGTTTGGTATAACGTATTTGTATAGCTGTGGTGAGATAGCTGTGTAAATGAGAGTGCCCTATCTGAAACTGAAGCAAAAACCGGTACAACCGCCGCAGGCGGCGGAATAAATCGCTTTGAGATAACTGCAAACTCAATAACCTCATCAAGAACTTCAAGGTGTGAATGCCAGTGACGATTAAAAATCTTCTGCCTTAGCTCGTCGCATGTTTTAATTGTTGAGACTTTTTATTATCTTCCGGATGAAATGATCCATGGCAAAAATATTCACCGCAGAGGACGCAGGATCTGGGTATTTGGAATTTGCATCGACGTTTTATCACTCACTTTCCAAGGGTATATTTTGAAAACAATTGTTTAAAATTTACAGGTATAGAGATTTCTGAATGATGCTCAACTATATAAAGAGCATCGAATATTTATTTTATGTTGTTAACAATACTTTTTGCAATGCAAGCGACCATAAATATTTCATACAGTATACGCATGACACTGCATCATGATCCAGTTAT
>JAUVET010000196.1 GCA_030594665.1 Methanosarcinaceae archaeon | reverse complement strand
GTAACTGTGGAAGATATGCCTCATTAACAATATCGATCACAACCTCACTCTTTCCGAACGTCCCGACCCCAACCTGTGCAAAATCAGTGACTTTCACAGGAGAAAGACCGCCACGAAGAACGATTGCCATCTCAAACAGGGAATCTTCAGGTTTAACCAATACATTGATCTTTTCGATCGCCTTTGCAAGCACAAGGTCAGTGATCGCATCACTTACGATCTGTTTGTACTGGTCAGCTTCCTCAGGGATAGTTGACTCGACCACAAACGTTTCGAGCGACCCCATCTCTAATCCTCCACATAACCGGATGCCAGCAATGCAGCACCTACCGCACCGATCAATTGCGAATGTGGTGGAACCACGACATCGATCTTAAGCAAGTCCCCAAGCGCCTTTGGAACACCTTCGATAAGTGATGAACCACCAACAAGGATCAGAGGCTCTTTAACCTCGATCTCCTGAAGCTGCTGCTCAAATATCTGCTCAACAACACTATGACATGCCGCAGCCGCGACATCCTGTGCAGCCGAACCCTGTGCAAGGGAATTGACAAGCGACTGGATACCGAACACAATACAATAACTATTCATCTCCACCTTTTCCTGCATACCCTTAACTGCAATTTGTCCGAGTTCGGTGATCTCAACTCCAAGTCTTTTTGCTGTCATTTCAAGGAAACGCCCTGACGCACCGGCACAGATACCACCCATTGTAAACATTCCCGGAATCCCGTCCTCAACCGATATCGCCTTGTTGTCCATTCCCCCGATATCAATAACGGTAGCAGGACCTTTTTGCGTATTGGCAAGATACACCGCACCTTTTGAGTTGACAGTGATCTCTTCCTGGACAAGTTGGGCATTGAAATGTTCACCAAGCAGGAACCTTCCGTATCCTGTAGTCCCGATTGCCTGAACATCTTCTTCTTTAATACCCGCCTGTTCAAGTGCTATATCATATGCTTCCCTGGCACTTTCAATTACATTAACAGTTGGAACCCAGCCCTCGCCTATGAGCTTATTATCGCGCATGATGGCGGCTTTGGTCGTAGTTGATCCAGAATCAAGACCAACCGTAAGCCCGGTCTGTATTTCCCTTGCAAGCAAGTGTTTACGTCTTGCAATGGTTGTGAGCGCTTCCATACGTGTCAGCAATGTAGCTGCTGTTGTGCGCTCTGTAAATGAATAACTGATAACAGGAATATCCGAGTTCTGGTGAATGTACCTTCGCACCTCGTTCCTCACAATTGCAGCCTCTGCACACCTGAAACATGAGGTTACGAAAACCCCGTCCACATGAGCAGTTCCTTCGACAACAGCCTTTGCACGTGCCATCATGAGTTTCAGGTCTGCACTTGCAACCTGAAGACCAAACTCCATCTCAATAGTATCAAGACTTGAAACGTCCATTTCCGGATAGACGAGTTTTGCATTAACCTGCTCGGCTGCAGAATCCAGTTGAGACTGTATGCCTGCAAATTCGGAACCACATGAAACCAGGGCAACTTTTACTTTCTGTTCTTCATTGCTCATGATCGATCCTCCTTTGGAAGTGATTCCAAAAACTTACCTATACTGTAGACAAACTCCTTCCCCTCTGCATCTGTTTTCGGATATACCAGTTCAAGGATAGGAATATCTTTATCCCGTGTAAGGAATTTTGTCAATTCGTTGGTACGCGCACATCCCATACATCCGAAACTGAGGGCAGCATCCTCAACAATGATCGCCGCTTCCGCCTCATCAATAAGAGGTCCCAAAATTGACATTCTGCCACGCACTCCTGCCGGAACTTCGACTGCTGCGTATTTCAAACCATGTTTCGGGTCTTCCGGCGTAATATTGAGCGGAGGTGAATCGATTCCGATGGTAGTTATTTTATCATGCACTCCACTCATCATAGCAAGAGGGGTATGACCGAAACGTTCGATCAGATCAGATAGGATCAGACTGTTTGTCGGATAAATAAAAACTTTTGTCAATGTCTCACCTTGTAATTTCAGATTTAATAATGTCTTTTAAATGCGATACTTTCAGTTTTTCAGGCCGTACAACTTTCTCAAGAGGTACGTTATTATCATAGTCATCCAATGCTTTTCCAATGATCGGCAACATTCCGATCTCGTTTCGCAGGAAATGGAATCCGGGTCTTGGACCTCCGCCCCGACCTGCACGGCAACGCCTGTCATCGCCGGGAGGGAATCCTCTTTCTTTTACGAAAATGTGGTTCTTGTCAAGTTTAACAACTTCCTTTACAACCTTATTGACCACATCCTCAGGACCGGTCACCATAGTACCAAAGCATGTTTCCTTGATCGTGATATCAATTTCAGATTCGTATATATGAAGTGCGGCATCGATCGGCAGTACACTGTCAGAACTTATCACAACGAGTTTTGTGAGAATCCCGTCTTTATGAGTTGTCATCACTCTACCTCCCCGATCGATTCTGTCACATACATTATATCGCCGTCCTTGAAATTTTTAAGTTTATCAATATCCGCAATGCGACCGATGATATTCGTACTTGTGAATCTCTCACCCGTCGGTCCGAACAGATCATCATCCACGGTCTTTACGCCAACCATCCCCATTCTCTTTGCAGATTGGTTGGTAACTCCGATCTCACCGACTAACACTTTGTCCTTCGGAATGTTCTCCGGCATGATCTCCTTGTATTTTTCCGCTTCCCTTTCTGCCTTGAATATATACGTATTCTCATATGTCATCAAAACGGGCAGTGGTCCAACC
This sequence comes from Methanosarcinaceae archaeon, assembly GCA_030594665.1. The sequence goes on along the minus strand of JAUVET010000196.1, from coordinate 1,166 downwards.
GGCTTGAACTGAATACCGATTGCATGCCTGAAGAAATTAAGGGTCTTTGGTGCAAGATCATCGTACAATTCTATCCTTACAAGTTTTGAGTTCCGTACTCCGAATGCTTTGACCTTTGCAGCCCTGAGGATCTCAATTGTGGTCGGTGGGGTCTGTGTAACAATGATCGCGTCATCTTCAGTATGCCCATCCCTGACAAGTTTCACACCAATTCCGGATAACTGTTTTTCCGCTTCAGTGAAACTTATTCCAAGTATCGTGATCGGACGAGGGATGATATCAACATAAAGATGTTGTCCTGATTGTGCCAGTTTTACAAGTTCGATCCCTTTTGTGACGTGCCCCACAACCGAATGCATGATACTGGAGGTCCGGTCATCGCAAGAAATGTATGCCCGCCCGGTACCGTTACCGACAGTACGTATTGAAACCGTGCCAACGACTCTTGGTTCAAAGTTCTCATAATCGCACATTTCACCTTGCAGGTTGTCATCGGAAATGAATGAACTTGATACCGCACCAACTTTAAATGTTCCATCACGTGTGAGTGATAGGAAATGTTCCGCACCGTGAGGGGCGACAGGTGCAAGTTCAACTTTAAAATAAGTAAATATCTTAACCCCATCATCGAGTTGTGTGGAAAGATCGGTCGTACAGATACGCTCTGCCATCTTTTCCCATTCAATAACAGGTTCGATACGGATTATTGCATCACTTTTATTAAGTTCAAGTAAAACATTCTTACCACTTATGATCTTTGCAAATGTTCCGTTTTCCGGTGCACCGTAATCAGAAGTGTGCCGTTTCTTTGTGAATATCAGATGAGTGTTTTTGGGATCAAATCCTCCTGCCCCGAAAGCCACTTCAAAACGTTCAAAACTCCTGTCACCACGTGTTGGGGTTATGGTAGTCTCAAAAGGTCCGAAAGCTACGGCATCCTTGTTTATCCATCGCACGGGCGTGCCTTCATAATCCTTATAATGCTTTGTCCATATCTGTTTGGATGCTTCGTCCTCACCTGTAATTTCTATTTTGAATTCGCCTTTTGGAGTTGTGATATTGTATTCAGTGACATCACCGCTTTTGCGCCCGGTACTTTCCTTGAGTATTCCAATTGCAGTTCCATCTTTATAGGGAGCATTCGAAGCACTGAGTGCTTCTGCAAG
>JAUVET010000076.1 GCA_030594665.1 Methanosarcinaceae archaeon | reverse complement strand
GGATTGCATGGTCTTCCGGATCAGGTGTGACTATGTAACCGCGTTTTTTGAGTTCAACTGCACGGTTGATCTCTTTTACTTTGATCTCACCACCGATACATTTTGCACCTTGTCCCCACTTGAGTTCAATAGTGTCCATGTTATGCTTGCTGGAAATATATTCAGCTACACCCAATTTAGTATCTTCTACGTTCATCTGGACAAGCATTTCACCGTATCCGTCATGGAATTCATTGTAAACATTGATCCTGCTGTCCATTTCCGGTGATTCTGAAATGAGCCCGTCACTGCCAAGTTTCAATTCAGGGTCAATACCACAGACATTTTCACCACATACAAGTGTGATTCCTGAAATTGCTGCACCAACTGCGAAATGCTCCCAGTTCTTTCTTGCAATATCAGTGGAACCAAGTGCTCCGGTGAATATAGGTACTCGCATCTTTACTTTTTTGTCCCATCCATATTCAGTCTCGGTATCCACATACGGGAACCGTGCGGTTTCAGGGTTCGCATCAACACCATCAGGAAGACCGATAGCGCCCACTGCATATCCCTGGATATTCAGGTGTGAGTAGTCCACAGGATAATTCTTATCTGCACCAGCTGTTATTTCGCCGAACGGACCCGGATATAGTACTTCTCGTCCTCTAAATGAAGATTTGAAAACTTCACAATTGCCGCGGCATCCATCTACACAGCGTGTGCAAAGTCCGGACATCGGAACAACGCTCTTTGACCTGTTGAACGTTCGTGTTGCATCATTTGAGTTTGGTTGTCTAAGATTCAAGGGTATTCCTCATTTATCATGTTTAATAACGTGTAGTATTCCACAGTATACGGAAGGTGGTAATAGGTTGCAACTATATATACCTTTTGAGTATAAAATGCCCATATGCCAATAAATCGAATATTTAAGAGCTATATTTATATAGTAAAACATAAGCAAGAGCATGCGTTTTCCGACTGTGTTATTATTTTTACGGACCGATTAATTTATGTGTGATAAAAGAGGTGAATGGTTGCCTAATGACCTACGAGATAAACATGGTTAATATAGGTTACAAAATATTATTTCCAAGTACATATATTATGAATATGTTTCAAGCTAAATCGAAACCGGAGGCAAAATAAATGGAAGAATTGAACCTGTTTGAATATGCACAAAAACAATTGGATACTTGTGCTGAAATTTTGGACCTGGATCCAGGTGTACATGCGATCCTCAGGGTCCCGATGCGAGAATTGCACATCTCCATACCTGTCAAGATGGACGATGGTACAACAAAAGTATTTCAGGGATTCAGGGTCCAGTATAATGACGCAAGAGGTCCGACAAAAGGCGGAATAAGATTCCATCCTGAAGAAAATGTTGATACTGTGCGGGCACTTTCAGCATGGATGACATGGAAGACTGCTCTTCTTGACCTCCCTCTTGGTGGAGCAAAAGGAGGGGTTATCTGCAATCCTAAGGAAATGTCTGAAAGAGAATTGGAACAACTATGCCGTGGATATGCTTACCGTGTATCATCAATTGTAGGTCCTGACAAAGACGTTCCTGCACCTGATGTTTATACAACTCCCCAGATGATGGCATGGATGATGGATGAATACTCAAAGACAGTAGGCACACACCAGTTTGGAGTAATTACCGGCAAACCGCTAAGTGTGGGAGGTTCAGCAGGACGTGGCGACGCAACTGCAAGAGGTGGAATGATCACGATCCGTGAAGCAGCAAAAGAACTTGGCATCGACCTTAGAAAAGCAACAGTTGCAGTCCAGGGTTATGGAAATGCAGGATCTTTTGCGGCACACCTTGCGAGATCCATGTTTGGTTCCAGGGTAGTTGCAGTTACTGATAGCCGGGGCGGAATATACAATGCAGACGGACTTGACACTGAAGCTGTTAGCGAGCACAAGGCAAAGACAGGATCAGTTATAGACTTCCCCGGTTCAACACCGATCTCAAATGAAGATATCCTTGAACTTGATGTTGACGTACTTATCCCTGCAGCCCTGGAGAATGTTATTACAGAAAACAACGCTGCAAACATCAAGGCAAAGATCGTTGCCGAACTTGCAAACGGTCCAACCGCACCTGATGCAGATGATATCCTGCACAACAACGGCGTTCACGTGATCCCTGATTTCCTTTGTAATGCAGGTGGAGTGACTGTCTCATATTTCGAGATGGTACAGAACTTCTACATGTACTACTGGGAAGAAGAAGAAGTCCACAAACGTCTTGACAAGAAAATGACACCTGCATATCACTCTGTTTTGGAGACTTCAAAGAAGTACAACATAAACATGCGTGTAGCCGCTTATGTGGTTGCAATTGAGCGTGTCGTTGAAGCAATGAGTGACCGTGGATGGATTTAAACCCTTAAACCCAACAACATGCAGTGAAAATTTCTGAAAAAAATATTCAAAAAGGGTGCCGGACGTTGTGCAACATTTCCGGCGCCCGGATTTTTTTAATCGGACATTTTAATTAAACCAACACCTATAATTGTTAGAATAAATATGGTGTCGTTATGAAAATCGCTATACTTGGTGGAACAGGCAACATTGGAAGAGGTTTTGCCTTACGATGGAGCAAGAAACACGAAGTGGTTATCGGATCTCGCAATGCAAAAAAGGCTGAAGCCTCTGCTGCCGGATACAATGAGATATTGAAAAACCATGACGTAAAAAACAGGATCAAAGGTACTGATAATAGAACAGCTGCAACAGATGCCGATGTTGTACTTTTAGCTATTAGATACGAAAACATCCCATCTATTATTGATCTGATCAGCCCGGTGCTTGATAAACAGATAATAGTCTCGGTTGTTGTTCCAATAGCAAAAGACCGTTGTTATATCCATCCGGATTCATCCCATTTAAAGATCGATGTGTCTAATGAAGATTATAATGCAAACTATTTTTGTTATACAATCCCTCCTGCAGGAAGTGCGGCGCAAGAAATTGCCCTGCTACTGCCACAGGGCATAGAACTTGTTTCATCATTCCACAATGTCCCTTCACACAAGTTGGCTGACCTTGATGTAGAACTTGATTATGATATTGGAGTATGCGGAAACAGCATGCAATCGAAAAAGGTCATATTCGATCTGGTACGAGACATCCCAAATCTGCGTCCGCTTGATGTGGGACCTTTGGAAACATCCGCAATGGTGGAGTCATTGACACCACTGATGATAAACATCGCTTCCAGGAACAAGTTGAAAGATCTTGGTATTAAGTTTGTGTAATTGTAGTTGTTTAACAATTGGGCAGATGAGCAATTTAGCTTAATGCCGTTTTGTTTTTATATTATATATTTTATAAATGCTCGGTTTGAGTTGACACTGTTCTAATATCCAATGATTTTAATGAATATGGAATAAAATTTTTACCGCGGAGTGCGCAGAGATATTTATTACAAGATGACCATCAAATTAACCACAAAAGATCAGTGACTTTTTAATATATTCTGGATAAATGGATCGTGGCAAAAAATATTCACCGCAGAGGACGCTGAGAGCGCAGAGGGTTCTTATTTTTCTCTGCGTGCCTCTGCGCTCTCTGCGGTTTTCCGAACCATTCCAGAATAAATTAAAAAGTCTCAAAAATCGGTAGGCAAGTGTTATATGTTTTACTTTCAAACTGTATAGTGGTTTAAGGTGAATAATAATGAGTGAGCCAGATGTGTTGAAAAGTTTGCAAGACGCCGCAATTGATGTGTTTGCCTGCATGCAATGTGGAAATTGCAGCGGAAGTTGCCCCTCCGGCCGGCATACGGTCTTAAATACGCGAAGAATTGTAAGAAAAGCACGTAAGAACGAAAATATGTTACACGATGATGATCTGTGGATGTGTACTACCTGCTACAATTGTCAGGAACGCTGTCCTCGCGGGATCAAGATCGTTGATGCTATCCTCACCATTCGGGCACTAGCTGTACACGAAGGAATCATGCTTCCGGAGCACCGCAGTGTCAGCCGGTTTGTGCTGGGATCAGGTCATGCAGTTCCTATTAATGATGCGACAAAGAAAATGCGAGTGGAGCTCGGATTGGAATCACTTCCGGAAACGGTTCACAAATACCCGGATGCACTGGAAGATGTAAAGACATTGCTGAGATCGTGTGAGTTTGATAAACTTGTACATGAGTAGTTTTGTAGTTTAAATTTTAAGTTTTAAATTATAAATTTTAGCGGAGATTTTGAGCATGACTAAATTATCACTTTTCTTAGGTTGCATTATCCCGAATCGTTATCCTGGAATCGAAAAGGCTACATACCTGTGTCTTGGAAAATTGGGAATCGACTGTTCAGACCTACCAGGTGCTTCGTGCTGTCCTGCGCCCGGTGTGTTCAAATCGTTTGATAAAACGACATGGCTTGCACTTGCAAGCCGGAATATTGTGCTTTCTGAAGAAATGGGGCGCGATGTGTTGACGATCTGCAATGGTTGTTATGGTTCCCTATCCGATGCAAATATTGAACTAAAAGAAGATACCGGACTAAAAGCAAGTACGAATGCCCATCTTGAGAAGATCGGAAAGAAATATAACGGGACTGTAGATGTCCGACACATTGTTGAGTTCCTGTATGATGAGTTTGGTCCTGAAAAGGTCAAAGAGATGGTGACCATCCCCTTAAACCTCAGGGTTGCACTGCATTATGGATGTCATCTGGTAAAGCCTTCAGCAGACAGGCAACTTGGAAGTGTGGAACGGCCCACTTTCTTTGATGAACTTATTGAAGCCACGGGTGCTAAAAGTGTGGATTATCCTGACAAGATGGCATGCTGCGGCGCAGGCGGAGGTGTGCGCTCGGCGCTTTCGGATGTATCGCTTGAAATGGTGAACCACAAGCTCTCGCAGATATCCGGTGCAGATGTAGACTGTATCATAAATGCATGTCCGTTCTGTCATCTGCAATTTGACGGGGGACAGGTCGATATTAAGGAAAAATCCGGTGTGGAGTACAATATTCCTGTTCTACACTATACCCAATTACTCGGACTTGCACTTGGTTTCTCGCCCGGGGAATTGGGGATTGATCTGAATCTCGTAAATAATGGGGTGTTTATAGCTAAATTGAAAGAGATTACACAAAAGTGATTAAAACAGGAGTATCATACGTAGATTGAAGTTTTCGGAATTGAGACTTTTAATCTGTCATGCCTCCTTATCCATGCAGCATTTTTTGTATTTTTTGCCTGAGCCACAAGGGCATGGTTCGTTTCTTCCGATCTTTACCTTCTTGGGTTTTTCATTGTTTTCAATATCTTCAATGTCTTCAAACTCGAAGGGTTCATCGTCAAAGAATATATCATCATATACGGACTCTGAATTATTAATTGAATGTAAATGTTCAATATTTTTTCTGGAAAAGTGGTCTAAAGGATGTTTTTTACATGCACTGAACAAAATATCATCATATTCTCCTGCAATTACCAATTCAATTTCCTCTTCATTCTCAATTACCAGATCCATTCTGTCTTCTTCAAAGGCTCTTCGTATATCCGGCATTACGGACGGATCATGGAACGATGCAATATCGCCTGCTACGAGACTTGCAAATGTGGGGTCGTTAGTAGTGTTTAATAATTTCAGGAAATGTTCTTTGATGTCATCTTCACATGAAGGGATTTTGTTGGCTAAACATGCAAGTGCAGTCGTGGCCGTATTTCTCGCAAAAGCTTCTAGTGTCTCATCGGATGAAAAGCGCTTAAGATCTTCTATGGCATCTTCCCCGAAAGTAACGAGATTACTTGCTACATTTTCGGTCAACCAATAATCAAGTTCATCACTGCGGTATCGAATTGTGTCCAGTAAAAGTTCTAAAGATTCTTTTGTGTTTATGAGAGGAAGTATGTGGATCGTATGTATTGGGGCCCAGCCATTCCCATAGTCATCCTGATTCCAGTATCGTCCATCCTGTATCACTTTTCGAAGCCAGAAAACTGCATCGTCCCTTTTTGCTATTTCCATGGCGTATTTTTTGTTGACATAAAGTCCCAGTGCTTTTAGTCCCTCTATTAGTATTTCAGTGGGCATTTCGGACAGCTCTGGTTCTATGAAATACCATTCCCTGCCTGTCTCATTTATAATCAGATCAGTGAAGTCTTCGTCAGGATATTCATCTTTGGCAATCGTTTCATCCAGTGATCGTATTATGCCAAAACTGTCCTTTGCTTTGTGGTAAATATCCATGATGATCTGTTTGCCGTCTTCTTCAAGATCAATACTATTTGTATGGATAATTCCTGAATAAATTATTTTTCCTTTAAATGGCAGAAGTACTGTATCAACCAACTGCGGCAAATTGGATGCGAAATTCTTTATATCGCTAACTAAGCCAAGAACTGCATAAGCTTTTGGACTGTTGTGTGGCTGCAAGAAGATAGTATAATCCTTTGTGTGGCTGATCACATAGAACTTACTTTTTACGAATGTTTTCCAGTTTCTGATTATATCGAGTTCATCCTCGTTGAGATCAAATGGATTTTCATCAGTGAATGAATCGATCAACTCAATATCGGAATATAATATTTCATGAAGTATTTGTATTTGGTTGACGTCTGTATCTTTAAAATTCGGTTTTGTCAATCCTTTCATCACAGGATATTTCTGGTTCACATAATATAGAAGTGCCCAATTAAGCTTGTAAAAAAGAGCTACATTTTGTTTTGACAAATTCATTTTCTTACCTCA
>JAUVET010000293.1 GCA_030594665.1 Methanosarcinaceae archaeon | reverse complement strand
AAAAGTTGTTGTGGAAAATGGTAAAGTGGTAGAGGTCGGTGAGCCGCAGGTTGAGTGGTGTCCGATCTTTGACAAGGTGCACGGAATTAAGAAAATAACATCTGAAGAGGTCAGGAAAAATATGGAATTCCGTATTTCTGATTTTGGTATGTTCACTGACAAACGTCAGCTGGAACTTGAGGTCTTTGTGGGATTCGGGGCATCCGAAATTATGATGACCGGACTGAGGCGAGGTATTCTTGATACAACCGTGACGGTGTGTGATGGTGCAGGAACCGTGATCACCAATAACCCGAAATTGGTGCAGGGTATGGGTGCGAGGATATCGGGTCTTATTGAAACTGAGCCTATTGACGGCATCTTGAATAGTATTGATCAAAATGGCGGGATCGTGCTTGATCCATCTACCGCCCGAATCGATCCGGTCGGGGGAGTCAGGAAGGCTGCAGAATTAGGCTATGAAAAGATTGCTGTGTCGGCTATTGATCCTGATACTGCAAAGGCGCTAAGGAATGTCGAATCCGAGCTTGGTATTGACCTGACGATCATAGGTGCACATTTGACTGGCGTAAGTCGGGATGATGCTCTTAAATTGCTTGATCATCTGGATATCACTACCGGATGCGCATCCAGGAATGTACGCGATCTCATCAAACCTCTTGCACAGGTCGGAACAGCGGTTCCACTGTTTGCGATCACCCAAAAAGGCAAGGAACTGATGCTTGAACGCGCAAAAGAGGTTGAGAGTCCTGTTTTGATCAATACGATGCCGCTTCCTGTGTTGCCGGAGCATAAGCAGCCGCATGAGCTTGTTTGATCGCGCTTGTCCATGCGGAGATTATAATTATTGATTAACGTTGAATGGAGTGATAATATGGACGAAAAATTGAAAGTATTCTTTGATAAGATCGGGGATGTACTGGATATTGCTATCGGTGAACCCAGAGAAGCCATATCCAAAGAGGTAGATAATGACATTGTCGTGCGAATCGATCCTAAAACCGATGAGATAATAGGCTTTACTATTTTAAACTTTGAGAAAAGATTCGAACATCTGGACGTGTCTGAAACACTTCCAATAACCGCTACATTCTCACAGATCGGAAACACGATAAAGGCTTAAGTTTAGCGAATTGTGGATTCACAAAAATCGCTCAGCACGACCGCACTATAAGTACGAGCGAAGCGAAGACTGGAGTATGCAGTTATACGCCATCCACTCTACGACTCAAGTTTTGTAAAACCTAAATACCATACTAACTCACCGCGCACCCATCCTTCACAAAAAAGAGATGAAAGGGTATGGAATATACGCCATGTGTTTGTTGATGGATCATACTGCAATCACTATTGATATTCTGGTTTACTCTTTGTAGTGGGGGGCATTGTTCCATTTTCTAGTTATTTTTAAGACGCAGATTAACGCTGATTCACGCAGATTTAAGGTTGCATCTGCGTTAATCAGCGTTAATCTGCGTCTAATATAATTATTTAAATCACTGGATTTTGAGATAGTGCCGTAGTGGGGTAATAATATCAGCACATGTGCTCAACATTAGAGCAGATTTACAAAATCTTCAACTGATATTTCTATATCACGTAACAACTTTCTGAGCAAACCTTTTCCCAATACTCTATGGTTTGGAATTGTAATCGGCTTTTTTGAATTGTCGGATATGTGTTTCATTCGGATGTGGCTACCAGTCTGTCTTATCTATACATAGCCAAGTTTTTCAAATGTTTTAACTGCATCCTTGCCAGATATAACCGGCAATTTCATACTTCTACCGCCACCGTATGAAAACTGAATTCCTGAATGCTTGCAATTTCAGATATTGCGTCTTCTTCTTCTTCTTCTTCAAGACACATATTCATAACTTCACGGATGTTTATTAGTGCTTCATCGAGGGTTTCACCTTGTGTATAACATCCTTTCAAAAGTGGACATTCCACTACAAAAAAACCATCCTCATCCTTCTCTACTATGACCGGCAGATGCATTTTTGTATGTAATTTCATTGTAATCATGTTTCAAATGCAAGATAACGATTTAAGCATATCGGAAGATTGCGTTCATGCGATTGAAGAATACACGATCGTTCAAGTACGACCCACACCGCAAGGACGAGCGAAACGTGGACTGAAGTGTGCGGTGGTGCAACATAGTATAGAGCATTACTGCGAAGAAAACGAAGCGTCAGCGGAGTTTGATGTGCAGTTATACGCCGTCCATTCTACGACTCAAGTATTGATTCTTCTGGCGGTGATGCTGATGTTGATCGCGCGTTGTCACATCAAGTGCTCATCAGTGCCTGTCATTTGATTCAATTGCCTGAAACGCTTTTTGCGGGCAGTCATTTGCATTCATATTTGCAGGCACTTCTATTCCAAAGCAATCGCCTTTAGTTTCATCTATTGGTGTATAAAATTTACAATCCTTGCACATTGGTATTTGTGTCACTCCCACGTAGATATTCGCTATAATAGTTAAGTAAGCTTGACAGGATAAAATGTTTTTGGGTTGCGAGTGATCGCACATGTAAATGATTCAAAGAATTTCAGGCACCTCAAGTTTTACATCCAGCACCGGAAGGTCCTGCACTTCGCTGTTGCCAT
>JAUVET010000152.1 GCA_030594665.1 Methanosarcinaceae archaeon | reverse complement strand
ACGGGTTCCGCGCGCGGATACTTTCACAATATTCTCAACCTCGTTAATCGCAACAAACGGCTTATCCGGGTGGATGTACCTGACAACAGTACTTGCAATGATACCGGTTGATTCCATATTCTTTGCATTCAGGTACCACATGTTCTTACCCTGCTGTAACATACCTTCGGCTTTTTTAATATCAGCAACAGTTGATTTCCGGTAATCAATCGAAAGCGTGCGCACCTCATCAATGACAGATGCATCTTTCATACACAAAGAAAGCGCAAGTCCGCCTTGATCGAGTTTCCCGCATGCATTGATCATTTCAACAAGGTCATAGGAATTCTTTACAATCTCACGATCAAGAATATATATATCCCCAATAGCAGCATCCACAGCTTCAGGGCTTGCATTTTTTGTTAGTTTCAAAGCAATAGCGGATGTCAGTTTTTTCAGGTCATTAGCAGACATCGTGCCGATCTCACCGTGTATATTCAGAATATCCAAAAATTGATCGATCTTTTTGCGATCACCCGTTATATCGAGATACGGCTCACTTGTATATTCCAGAATATCTGCAATATCCCCTGAACCGACCTTCAAACCTTTCTTGATGCTCACGACTTTGTTCTCCAGAGCCTCATCCAGTATGAAACGGTTTGCAGACTCAAATAATTGTTTATCACCAACAGCACCTGCAATAGCCAATCCTGCAAGATCGATATTTCCCCCATCCATCTGTCGCGCAACCATATATGTAGTGCCGGATGCAGACAGGTGTATCGCGCCATCGATCCCGACCAGGTGGGGATTAATGGCAGTCTTCGTTTTAGCTTTTACCTCAGCTTTAGCCTTAGGCTCAACTTTAGCCTCAGCCTTTGCAGGCGATTCCCCCACAGGCTGGTGATGATCAATTATCACAACATCCTGTGAGACCTTTTCGATAAGCTCAGATTGTCCGCACCCCATGTCACAGAATAACACAAGGTCCCCTTCTGATACGGAACTGTTCACCATATCAATAATAGACTCATCCAATCTACTGACAATGGTGGCGTGAAATTGTATGTTGTTCCTTTGAAGTGCCTGACAGATGATCGCAGCTGATGTGATACCGTCGGCATCATTATGTGATATAACACGGACATGGCTGTATCCTGACACTACATCAGCCACCTGTTTTGCAAGTTCTATCAATTTCCGGATATCATCCGTGATCTTATAATTTTCATTCAAACAGCATCACCTACGAGAAAACGCTCGCTTTACTCGCGTTAACTCAACTATATAATTCTATAAAGATATACTATGCAAAATCACTATTTGACAACTTCCCCCGGTTTCGTAAAACCACCGCTTTTTATCACAGTCCCGACATTTATACTGGTATTGATCGCTGTATGCACACCGTCTCCCATGATAACCCCAAGTTTTCGTCGCCCCGAATTCATTAACCTATATCCCAACGTGACCCGTATACTCTTACCGTCATGCCGCAGATTCGCAACTTTCGTACCGGCACCAAAATTACACCCCTGCCCGACTATGCTATCACCAACATAACTCAGGTGACCGATATTGGTATTATCCATAATAAGACTGTTCTTGATCTCGACCGCATTTCCTACACGCACCCCGTTCCCGATCGAAGTTGAAGGACGTATGAAACAATTCGGACCGATATCACAATCATTTCCAATGACAACAGGACCAATAATATAAGCACCATTGCGAATAAGCGTTCCCTCCCCAACAACAACTTCACCGATCAGTGTCGCATTCGGTTCCACCAATCCCTGGCAATCTGCCTTGACATCCCCCAATAAAAGTTCATTCGCATCCAGCATATCCCACGGTCGCCCGATATCGATCCAATCATGTTCAAGTATCTCGTATCCGACATTGGCACCGCTATCGATCAACATTTGCAGGGAATCCGTGATCTCCAGCTCTCCCCTCTCAGACAATGTTGTTTTGTCAATAAAATCAAATATAGAATCATTAAACAGGTATATTCCGGCATTGGCAAGATCGGTTGGAGGAACTTCCGGCTTTTCAATGATCTTTGTAACCTTCTCGCCGGATGTCTCAATAACCCCGAAATCAGATGGATCCTCAACTTTCTTTACGGTAAGTACCGCATCCTCTTCTCTTGAGATCAGACTCCTCAGGTAATCGGAACTTATCAACACATCACCATTGAGAACAACAAACCGACCTGTCACATGGTCGCACGCGCAGCCAATAGCATCTGCCGTACCGCGCTGCTCTGCCTGGTGCACATACTCAATTTTCACACTTCCTCCCCATTTCTTCCCGTCTTTGAAGTGATCTTTTATCGAATCTTCAAAATACCCCGTAATAAAGACAAACTCATCAATACCCGCATCAACTGCTGCGTTCACTATATGCTCAAGTATAGGCTTGTTGGCGATTGGAAGCATCACCTTCGGGCGCGTGCTTGTCAAAGGACGCATTCGTGTCCCCTCACCTGCAACAAGTATTACCGCTTTCATGCAAGAGCCTCCTTTACGATCCGCTCCCCAATGTCATATAGTTTATCTACGCCTACACCCATACCCATTCTCGCCTCTGCGGTTATGCGTATCTTGGGCTCTGTTCCGGATGGACGTACAAGCAGCCAACCATCATCCATCTCAACGCGAACACCATCAATATCAGTAACCTTCCCAAGCGTTCCCATTTCAGATATGACCACATTCATCACACTCTCTTTTTTCTCATTATCACAAACAACAGTGCCGCGTTTTGTTGGATATTGCGGCAGCCTATCCCTTAGTTCAACAAGTCCGACATCCTGCACGATCTCAATAAGCCGTGCCGCAGCATATATCCCATCGGGGCAATACGAAACCTGCGGGAATATCCAGCTGCCTGAAGGTTCCCCACCAAAATCCGCATGGGTTCGCTTGATCTCCTCTGCAACGTACACGTCACCAACCCTTGTCCGGATAACATTGGAACCCGGCATGGCATCATCAACGATCATGGACGTATCAACAGGCACGATCAGTGTCCCGCCGGCTTTGCACTCATATCCGGCAAAAATGGCAAGCATCTCATCCCCGGTAACAAATACACCGTTCTCATCCACAGCCATCATCCTGTCTGCATCCCCATCCTGCGCAATTCCAAGATCAGCATCAAATTCCACAACAGCTTTTTTCAATAACCCGAGATTCGCATCATTGGGTTCAGGGTTGCGTGCCGGAAAATAACCATCCAGCTGTGCATTGAGTGTAATTACATCGCACCCCATCTCGCGCAGCAGATCAGGAGTAATAGTACCGCCTGCACCGCAGCCGCAATCGAGAACAACACGCAGGGACGCAGGTTTTATCGGTTTAACATTGCGCAATATCATCCCGGAATGTTCGCGTATAGCATTGCCGTGTGTAGTGACATTTCCAATGCAGTCCCATTCAACATGAGTGAGATCGCCTTCTGCAATCGCTTCCTCGATCTCTTCCTGCTGCATCGAATCAAAAGCCATCCCATCGGGATTCCATAATTTGATACCCACATATTCCGAAGTATTGTGGGATGCCGTAACCATCACTCCGCAATCGTAATTTCGCGCAGCATGTGCAAGTGTGGGAGTCGTAACAAGTCCAACGCGCACGATATCGCATCCGGCTGATACCATACCTGATATCAGCGCATGTTCTATCATCTCGCCTGCAATGCGAGGGTCCCTGCCAATAACAGCACTTTTCTTTGAACTGCCAAGTGCAAGCCCGACCTTAAGCGCAAGGTCAACCGTTACCTCTTTGTTTGTAATTCCACGAATTCCTGATGAACCGAATAATTTCATGAAAATCTCCACATTTCTGATTTTTGTAATTTAAGTAATATCATTTATGACACTATCCCATTTTCCAGTTATTTTTTCCGACACGCCTCTAATTAACATCCATTTCAATTTTAGCATTTAGTTACCATCTATTATTAAAGAAATCAACCGCAGAGAACGCAGAGAATCCGAATATGAACAACTCTGCGGCCCTCTGCGCTCTCGGCGGTGAATTTTGTTCTATATTCATTGGAATAGCGTCATCATTTATCACTCCACTGTCACACTCTTTGCAAGGTTACGTGGCTTATCGATCGAACACCCGCGCTCAAGTGCAGTATAATATGCAAGCAATTGTAAAACAACCGAAGATAGTATTGGAGATAGCAGTTCATGGGATTTTGGCACTCTCAGCACCACATCCACATATTTCTCGATCTCGGTATCATCCTCATCGGCAACTGCGATCACAATCGCATCCCGTGCCTTGACTTCCTTTATGTTGCTCAGCATCTTTTCATATGTATGTCCTTTCGTGGCGATGGCAACAACAGGTGTCTTGTCCGTAAGCAATGCAAGGGGACCATGTTTGAGTTCCCCGGCAGCATACCCTTCGGCATGGATATAGGAGATCTCCTTGAGTTTAAGGGCACCTTCCAGTGCGATCGGATAGTTTAAATGCCTGCCAATAAAGAAATAATCGCTGGAATCTGCGAATTGTTTGGCGCATTCCTGTATGACCATTTTCTTGTTTAATATCTTCTGGATACCCGCAGGGATATTTTTGAGCGCAACAAGAAGGTTCTTTGAATCCTCTGCACTGATCTTACCGCGTATTCTTGCAAACTTGAGAGCCAGCATGTAAAGTGTTATCAACTGGGTAGTAAAAGATTTTGTGGCCGCAACCCCGATCTCAGGACCTGCGCGCGTGTATATAACACTGTCAATCTCACGTGTTATCGTGCTTCCAACCACATTTGTGATCGCAATAGCCCGGCAGCCGTATGATCTTGCACCCCTCACTGCCGCAAGAGTGTC
>JAUVET010000233.1 GCA_030594665.1 Methanosarcinaceae archaeon | reverse complement strand
CTCTCTATAAACCCGCGGTTCTTGTGGATGAAGCGAAACCAGAATTTGAAAAAATTATCTTTGATAAAATACCTGCCCTTTTTGGATCCGGATAGTTTTTCATCTACCGGAACTTTGCGCACCAGTATCTCATATTCATTGATGAGATCCGACATATAGGGTCCAAGGCTGGTATTTTTGATACCGGTACGGTTTGAGATCTCATTCAATGTACTCGCTCCGCTGGCAATTGATTCCATGATTGAAAAATATATCCTGTATTGTGGCCCGAATTCACTGATCAATATATTTGTACCTTCGTCAAGAAGGGGTGCACCGATTTCCAGGAACTGTTCTGAGATGATATTCAATAGCGTTTTATCAGTCACATTTTCTAATAGTTCGTAGTATTTCGGAACCCCGCCAAAGATGGAATATATTTCAACAAAGCCAGGAATCCCCATATCCTTCAGGATCACTTTGCAAACATCATACTGCAAAGGTTTTAGATTGAACAATGCATCGGTTCGTCCAAAGAGCGGTGTTTTGTATTCCTTAAACATCTGTTTCATAAGACCGACATAGGAACCCAGAAACAAAAATGAATATTTACGCTCGTCTTTGTATGCGTCCCAGTATTTCTGGATGATCGAAAGAACACCGATGTTGATCTTTTTAAAATTCTGGAATTCATCAAATATGAATATCCTTTTGTCAGGAAGCGTAAATAGAAATCTGAAAAAATCATCGAAATCCCTGAAATTCGGAACATACTCAAGCTGCTCCATCAATATTATCCTGAAATCATCAAGGAGCAGGCGCTCTTCTTTTTCAGTTACAAAAAAATAAAATGCGCCGTCTCTAAAAACATGTTGCACAAGCCGGGTTTTACCAACACGGCGCCTGCCATAGACCACGATCATTGTGCTCTTATCAAGCGATGTCAATGTTTCAAGTTTCCTGATCTCATCTTTGCGATCGTAAAATTTCATATATAAGAATGCAGTCCTTTAATATATAACAGTTATTGTTATTAACAATAATTGTTAATCGCAATAATTCAAAAAAAGATCGATTCTCTAAAAACATAAAATCATATCTGTGCTCGGCACAGTTCATTATTTTTTTAGTATAATAGGGTGGGTCAATTTTCAATGGGGAAAAAGGGGTCAATTTTAGGTGGGAATTTTCACGATATATATATCATCAATTGTTGCAAGCTTTAAATCTATGGGCATAAATCATTTCCTCAATCATCGTAAAAATTAGTGAAATCTGTGTGTATCTGATGAAAATTATTGCCACAGAGCGCACAGAGTACACAGAGGGGAAATACTCTGTGCTCTCTGTGTCCTCTGTGGCAGAATAGAAAGAACAGATTACACCGATGAAAAGCGGAAATTAATTTTGTCTGGTGCTTATTTATACTGCAACGTTTGATGAGATACATTTTATAATGTTTGGAATCCGCCGCATGCGGCGGATTGACTCGGCATCAAAACCAGCCATACAAATACACTTTTCTTCACTATTGTGATATATTGAGATCCCTGGATGTTTCAATCTCCAACGCCTCAAGATACATATGCATCAATTCAAGTCGCTCATCCGCAATCTTTCTTGCAGCATTGGTATTCAACCGATCCTTGATCTTGAACGGTTTGTTTTCCATATAGTCACTGAACCCATCAATCGGATCTAAAGCATACGCATTCATCGAAGTTTCCTTCACAGTACCGATCGTCTGCTTGAGTGCACGGAGCGCGCCCATAGAAACAAGTGAACGGAATATCCCGATCGCACCAAGTGCATCGATCCTGTCCGCATCCTGCAATATCTGCGCTTCGATCGACTCTGCCTTCAAACCACGGCTGAACCGGTGTGTAATAATACATGAGGTCACATGGTCAACCAGATCGTTATCCGCACCCGCGCGGGATAAGAATTCACGTGCTATCTCTGCACTGTACTCGGCATGGTCGCCGCCTTCGTTATGCTCCCTCACGATGCCAACGTCGTGTAAAAGCGCGGCAAGCCGTAGCACCTTAATATCCCCACCTTCGCGTTCATGGATCTTGATACAAACAGATTCCACACGATCGATATGTGACATATCGTGTGTGCTCGGCTCATCCTTGAGAACCTCTGACACATAACTACGAGTCTTATCTATCAGATCCATTCAATACCACGCTCAATCGACATGTTCCTTAGTGTTTCAGACATTTCGTACATTGCAGAAGAAAGCACTTTATCATTATTATATGAATCAACAATAGATTCCAAATCTTTGGTCTTATCATGTTTCATTTCTTTTGCAAATTGCACCATATCCGGGATTGCACGAATAATATTGTCAATAATTGATACATTTGATGAAAGGGATGTACGCGAGAGTGGATTTAAGTCAATTGTAATCACATTCTTTCTCATGCCAACAAGTGCTTCACATCGGTCCCCATCTTCAAGAGGCACTAGCACGACATCTGCACTATATATCCCCATCTCATCCACGATCGCCCTGTCATGATCCAGATCAAGGCGTGCGCCTCCCTTCCTGCCAAGAACATCCGCCGCGCCATGGGCCTTCAGGTGATTGACGATCTTATGCATGCGCGCATCGCTCCTGTGAAAGAGATTTATCTCAAGCGGTGCGCCTGTCAGATCAGACAATGCAACAATTGAATCCGGCACAAGCGCTGCCACATTGCCATTTACTGAAATGATAGGATTTTGTGCAAGAAGGAGCAATGCAACCGCCGCACGCTCTGCATATGCGGCATATCTTGTCGTTCGTTCGCCAAGCAGGTAATCAAAAGTCTCACCCCTGCCTTGTGCGATCAAACCCTGATGACTGGTAATACCTATTTGCACCCCTTCAACAATCCTCTCACGTGTCATGAGGGATTCATATCTGGGGTGCTCCAAAGGTATCCGGGTCATGCTATTAACCTTTTATTTATTTACTTACTTACTTACTTAGTTACTCACTTCTCCACATACCAGCTCAACTTGCATCCAGTATAATTCCCTGATCTGTAGGAACGATCATTGTCTGGATATCCTGAGCCTGAAGCATCTGGATGTACTTGTAGTTTATCAGGTCCGGGTTCTTTGCAATTTCCTGGTTGATTATGCGAAGTGCTTCAGCCTCACCGGTTGCAGCAATAACAGTTGCATCGGCAACACCGGTTGCTTCGATAACCTTTCGCTCGGCTTCGAGTTGTTCTTTCTGCTTGACAAACACCATTCTCTGGGCATCCTGGTCAGCCTGCAACTTTTCTTCAATTGCATTGGCAACCCTGTCAGGCAATTTGACGTTCCTGAGCAGGACTTCTTCTACAATGATACCGTCCTCAACCAGCGCAGTTTCCAGTATAGTTAGCATCTCTGATGCTACAAGTTGTCTCTCTTCACCATAGACTTCCATAGCCGTGTGCTTGGATACAACTTCCCTTATCACTGATTTTATTGTAGGGCGTATGATCTTTTC
>JAUVET010000227.1 GCA_030594665.1 Methanosarcinaceae archaeon | reverse complement strand
TGTGATCTCAAGAAGCATCGGATTTGTGCCTGCCTTTTTAGCCATTGCACGGAACGTTTCAAGATGGAGTTTCGGGGAACAGCAACCAATGACCACCCGTTCGATCCTTCCTTCTTCAATATCGTTCTTGATCTGTCCCTGTCCTGCACTGCTGCACATATAATCCTGAACATCAGCAAATACCACACCGTCCATTCCAGAAACTTCATCTACAATACTTTCAACATCAATAACATCAGAAATGTTGCCGCCGCACCTGCAGAGATAAACACCTATCTTTGGAACACCTGTTTTTTCACTCATATCTTCACACCCTCATTAGTTTTCTGCGAGTTCCTTGAGTTTAGAGAGAAACGCATCGTTCTTTATGATATTCAGGTCAATTCCAAGTTCTTCCGGTGAAAAACCAAATGCAAGTCCGAGGAGTTGTGTATAATGGAGTACCGGAATATTATACTCCAAACCGAACTTCTCTTTTACTTCGGCTTGTCCGCTGTCAAGTTGCAGATGGCAGAAAGGGCACGCATTCACAATACAGTCTACATCAGCATCAGAAATTCGCGAGAATTTGTGATTCACCATCTCAAGTGACTTTTCAAGAAGTGCTGACCGCACACCGCCGCCTGCACCGCAACAGGCCATCTTGTCCGGGTAATCCACACTCTCAGCACCCGTGGACTCAACAAGTTCATCAAAGAACGTGGGTCTTTCCACACTTCCAAGTTGCCGCTCTTTTGAGGGTTTAACGAGGTGGCATCCGTAATGCAACGCAACCCTGAGGTTGAGTGGAGTTGTTACCATCTCCTTGATCTTTTCAGGCCCGAACTCATCATAGAGTAGCTCCACGATGTGCCTGACATCCGCACTTCCATTGAATTTCTTGCCTATCTTCTCAAGATGGACATTCGTACTCTTTTTCAGTGCTGCGTTCTCTTTGAGTTCATTATTTGCATCTATGAGTGAACCATAGCAACCGTTGCATATTGTCAGTACATCGCGCTCGAGTTCTTCTGACAATACAATGTTGCGGCTTGCAAGTGCGAGCCATGTTGATTTATCGAACGACCTGAACACACCGGGCGCGGGACAGCATGAAGCACCTGGTAGGTCTGAACAGTCGATACCCAGTTTTTCAAGGCACAAATATGTAGCCTTTTCGATACCCGGGTAACGATTAGGGATAATGCAGCCCAGGAAAAGTGATAATTTTGTCATAATAATATCTCCAGAGTCCTCTACTCCTGCTTTTCAACTACAAGTTTGTCAAATTCGCAAGATTCCAGGAGTTTCTTAACATCCGCCAGAGCCTCCGGATACTTGTGAACCGTTTCCGGAAGTTCCTCAAGACCGAGATCCTTCCGCTTTTCCTTTGTAGCATCATTGATAGGCACTGCGTGACCATATTTGAGCACTAACTCGCTGATTTTCCTGTGCGCAGGCAGCATAATGCCTTCATGTACGGCAATTGTACGGATCATCAATATCGCATCAACGATCTTGATCCCGCGTGGGCACCTCTCCTGACAATTGTAGCAGGTGGCGCACATCCAGAGATCATCGTCGTGGAGTATATCCTTATTCTTACGTGCCTTTCTTATAATTCTTCGTGTATTCAGGCTTGTATATCGCCCAGAGGGGCAACTTCCGCTGCAAGTTCCGCACTGCATGCAGGTGAGTACATCAAGACCTGCATCCTGTAAAGTTTTCAACACATCCGGTTCACTCATAGTTATTCACCAACGGGTTATTGTTTTTACTTAATATGCATACATATTCCCATACGGTCTGCTGGAAATTGGAAGCAGTTTAACAAAAGGCTTGCTCATGACCTCATCAAGGTCAAGCCCGAAATGCTCACAGTATTCGGTCAGGTGCTTTTTCAAGGTTTTATCGTCCTTTTTATCAAGTTCCAGTACGCTCACTTCTTTGCCCAGGGTGCTCTCATCCACGTCTCCACGCACATAGATCACACCTCCGTGCATACCTGTTCCAAAATAATCGCCTGCGATTGGCGTATCATCATCCTTGTTCAAGCCAAGGAGGATCAGAATGCCGCCAGCCATATACTCGCCGCAGAAATCACCGGCAACACCGCCTGCAACAATCGCAGGAATCTGCTTTTTGTATTCCTTCATGTGGATGCCTGTACGGTATCCCACATTGCCTTTGATATACAACTTACCGCCGCGCATGCCATATCCCAGAACATCGCCCGCACTTCCGTGCACGATTATCTCGCCTGCATTCATGGTATTTGCGATAGTGTCCTGTGCATTTGCATTAACGATAAGGGTAGGCCCGTTCATGAACATTGCAAGATCATTGCCGGGAACGCCGTTTATGGTGATCTTTACTTTCTCATTGATCCCATTTCCAATGTAACGCTGTCCGTTTATATTATCAAGAACAAACTCGGTCTCGCCTTCTTCCACAGCGTTGCGGATCATCTTATTCAGTTTTCGATAGTACATTCCTTTGCAATCGATTGTCATTGCCATTTCTACCACCTCACTGCCCGATTCCTGCGGGTTTGATCCCAAGCAGGTCCAATGTCTGCTCATCAAGGTCTATGCCTCGCAATCTCTCACGACTGCCTCGCAGGGATTCAATGGAGTTTACGCCAAGTGAACCTAAGATCTCCTGCAGTTCATGACCCCATCCGGTAAGGAGATTTGAGAGTCTCTCTGCACCCAACTGAGGATCTAACCTGCGTACAAGTTCTGGTTTTTGGGTAGCAATACCCCATGCACAATTGCCTGTGTAACATTTCTGGCACACCCTACATCCCATAGCAATAAGGGCAGCGGTCCCGATAACAACCGCATCCGCACCAAGAGCAATGGCTTTTGCCACATCTCCGCTGTTACGAATGCTGCCTGCGCAAAGGATCGAAGCGTTATTGCGTATTCCCTCATCCCTGAGGCGCTGATCGACCGCAGCCAATGCAAGTTCGATCGGGATCCCAACATTGTCCCTGATGACCATGGGTGCTGCACCGGTACCGCCACGGAATCCGTCAATTGTGACAATATCCGCACCGGCACGTACAATTCCGCTTGCGATCGCAGCCACGTTATGTACTGCTGATATCTTGACACCAACAGGTTTTGTATAATCTGTGGCTTCCTTGATAGCATAAATGAGTTGAGACAGGTCCTCAATAGAGTATATGTCATGATGCGGTGCAGGGGATAGTGCATCTGTTCCGGCAGGGATCATTCTTGTCCTTGATATTTCATCTCCCACTTTCTCACCTGGAAGATGTCCGCCAATACCTGGTTTTGCGCCCTGTCCGATCTTGATCTCAACCGTTGCGCTTGTGTTAAGATATTCGCTGTGTACACCAAAGCGACCTGATGCGACCTGCACTGTAATATTACTGGCATATGGATAGAGGTCAGTATGAAGACCGCCTTCACCTGTATTCATCAGTGTACCAGATCTTTTAGCAGCCATTGCAAGTGCCTTGTGCGCATTAAGACTCAACGCACCATATGACATTGCCGCAAAGACGATCGGGATATCCAGTTTTACCTGTGGCTGAAGTGTGGTTTCAAGA
>JAUVET010000230.1 GCA_030594665.1 Methanosarcinaceae archaeon | reverse complement strand
GAACCTATTCCACGAAAGTATCTTCCACTTCGGAAGATAGTGCACATTGGCGGGGTAGTTATACCAATAATTGCAGTGGTTATTGGAAAGGTCTACGCGATCACCCTGATATCGTATTTTATGTTGATCTTCCTGTTCATGGAACTGCTAAAAACAAAAATCCGGATCCCTGCTGCATTGCATCCACTCTGGAAAGATAATGAATACAAGGGTTTTGCGACAGACCCGTTCCTCTATTTCGGGTTCATACTCCTGCTGCTTTTGCTTTCGTTCTATTTTGATGAGGGGATATGCTATGCTTCGATCGTGGTCCTGACGGTTGGTGATGGGGTATCGACCGTTGTTGGAGTGCACGGCAAGAGATATTTCAGGGATACAACAAAAACTATTGAAGGAGCTGTTGCAGGAACAATTGCGGCAGCAGTTGTTGGTTTCCCTTTTGTGGGCGTGCTTGCATTTGTTGGAAGTGCGGCAGGGATGCTCGCAGAAGTCACGTCAAAACGGTTTGACAATTTAACGGTTCCTGTTGCAGCGTTTGTTTCAATGTTGATCGCCCAGGCAGTGATCGGATGAAAAAGATTGGTTATTGCTATCGAGGATTTCTAACGAAATCCTCTAACGAGATCCCCTATCAATTTTAACTGAAAGGAAATAGGCTCAAACCATGATACACCCTCTCGCAACAAAACACCGGAATCGGCAGATGGTCTTGCTGTCGGTGGGAACATTCTGCGTCTTTTTGGCATTGTTGTCACTCATTCCGCTCCTTCCGCTTGTTTCTGGGGAACTGGATATCTCAAAGTCAAGTCTTGGCTGGGTTGCGGGCGTGTTCATGATATGTATGGCATTTTTGCAGATACCTTTTGGCCTGCTCTCGGACAGGTTCGGCAGAAAGCGGATTATCGTTATCGGAATCCTTGTTTTCGGAACAGGCGTGACAATGCTTTCAGTGTCACACAGTTTTGCAGCGCTTCTTGTAGCAAGGGCAATATCAGGTGCCGGTGCTGCGATGTTCTTCCAGGCATCGTTCACGATGGTTGGGGATATGTATGATTTCCATGAGCGTGGGAAGGGCATGGGCATTCTGGCGGCAGCAACGGGTCTTGGCACGGTTTCCGGGTATTCGGTGGGCGGTGTGCTCGGTGATCTATATGGATGGAGGGTTGTCTTTACCTGGCTTGCAGGATTTGCATTTGTTGTTTCGATGCTATTCCTTATGCTACATGAGACAAGACCACAGTCGCATGAAAAACATCCTCTCGGAAAATTACTGTATCTCTCGCTTGACATTTTTAGAACAAGGACAATCGTTTTTGCTACCCTTGTGGGTATGCTTTGCATGATGGCGGTTGTCGGGGCATCCTATGTCTTGCCGTTCTTTGCACTGGATCTAGGGATCTCGACGGCATCAACCGGATTGTTGTTCATCCCTTATGCAATTACAAGTTCCCTTGGCGCGTCATCGTTTGGCTGGCTTTCGGATATTGTCGGAAGAAAAAAACCATTGGTTGCTGCGACCTTACTTGGCGGCACCGCCCTTTTGATATTTTCACATGTTCCCACAACCCCATGGTTAATTGCTGTCAATTTTGCGTTTGTGGGTTTCTGTTTCGGACCTGTGGTGACCCTATCCACAACGATCCTTGTGGACGAGGTTGTGAGAACCGATACAAGAATACTGGCTACAACAATGGGTGTCTTTAACATGGTGCGATGGCTTGGCGGTGCGCTGGGTCCCGTATTGGGTGGTGTGTTTCTTGATGTATATGGTGCAAGGACAGCATTTGCATTGCTGGCGGGGATGATCTTTTTAGCGGCGGTGTTCTCGGTTGGGTTGCGGGTGACGGAGTATTGAAGAGAGGGGTGGCAAGAATTTTCGGACTGTATAGTCCCGAGTGACTTTTTATTATCTTCTGGAATGATTCGGAAAACCACCAAGGGACACAGAGTAAAAACAACGACCCTCTGCGTCCTCCGCGTTCTCTGCGGTGAATATTTTTGCCATGATTTATTTAATCCAGAAAATCATAAAAAGTCTCAGTCCCGAAACCTTTGACCTTATATACTCCTTCCTAATGCCCCGGAAAATCCTTAAAACATCCTTACAATATGGTTAGTATAGACCATCCACAGTCCCACCGCTATCAACAAAGCACCGGCAGCTCTTTTGATCAATGTACCATACTTCGAGATGCTGCTAAGTTTTGCAGATGAGAGATTTGCCGAATATGCAATGATCAGCATAGGAATTGCGAAACCAAGTGAATAGATGAAAAGCATAATCGCACCATAGGTAATATCGGCAGCCATTGCAACCATCGTTAGTATCGTACCAAGTATGGGACCAACACATGGGATCCATATAACACCGAGCGACATCCCTATAAGCAAACCGCCAAGCAGCCCTTCCTCATTGTTCACATGCAGGAATGGCAATCTCCCAAACGCATTGAACACGTGTAATTCAAAGAGCATTGCTACACCAAACCCGATGATGACAATCTCAGCAAGGATATTCAGGTATCCAAGATACGCCCTGAATGTTGAACCAAAAGCCGAGGTAACGATACCCATTAAAGTGAATGATATGGATAAACCAAGAACAATAGCAATCGGTCTTAATTTTCCTTTTTCAGTAGAATATGCAAATATCGCAGGGATCAGCGGCAACACACATGGTGATGCTACACTAACAATGCCTGCGATAAATGCTGCAATCGGGGTTACTGTTGGAATGTCCATTATAGCACCTTTTACGTTTTACTGTGGTACTACACTGTTAACGGCTCCAATTAAAGTTTTCTCTTCTTTTGCATCAATGAAGTTGTTGCTGATATGACCATTGTAGTCGGTGCACCGCGTACAAAATAATCATTCCAGACTTGTTGTGTATCGAAATCTCAAGCTTCCAGCAGTACAAGTGTAACGAATTTACAGCCCTTACTGGTTGTTGTATTCAATAGCATGATCAAGTGTATTTGCAAGCGTCTGTTTATCAGTTACTCCAAGGAATCTTGCATACTCGCGCTGGGTACTTGTGGTACCATCGCGTGTCATGTAGACATATTGTTTGTCCTCAACACCAACGATCACGCACGAATCCGGTATGGAATATACGTTAAAGAATGTTGAAAGTTCAGGACTCTCATCCGTGTCAATATGCATAACTGTAGCTTTGCCCTTATATTCTCCTGCCAGTGCGTCAATAATGGGACCCTGATCCCGGCAGGGCTTGCACCATTCAGCCCCAATTTTGACCAGTACAGGTCCATTTACAAGTGCTTCATTGATCTGACTGATATCAGTAACATGAATTGCAAGGCTGTCAACGGTTGTGCCATCGTTTTTTTGATCAACGCATCCGCTTAGTATCAATACAATACCTATCAAGATTGTTAAAATAACATAATTTTTCATAAATTCACCAATGGGTAATTCACTTTCACCACTAAATATTTTTTCATTGATTTAAAGGTTTTGCGT
>JAUVET010000222.1 GCA_030594665.1 Methanosarcinaceae archaeon | reverse complement strand
AGGACATGAAAATAAGGGTATTTTTATACCAAAGCATCTTTATCCTGTCCTCGGTCGCTGTGGCTTCAAGGTAATCACCGACGACCGCGAATCCATGTTCGCCGCCCTCTCTCGCCTTCACTCTTCCTAGGTGCCCGACCGATCTGCTCCGGCCGCTCTTGTGGTGTGAAGACTGGCAGGTGCTTACATGCGAATCGGTGACCGCACCTCACTCACAGAAAATACAGAATAACCGGCAACAAGATCACACCCATGGCATTTGATTTCCGAACCTTGAAAAATGGTGCAAGCATCCCTATCGGTGTAGCTATAATAAAGATCAACAATCCGAAAAATCCAGTAAATAAAACAACCATAAACGCAAGTCCGATGAGCACACCAATACACAGTTTAGAGTAATCGATTCTCGACAGTACACGATGAACATTGTTCCCGATCATGATCGTAGAAAAATATGACAAAAAAGCGGTCAGCAAAATAACACCGAAAAAAAGGAGCAACGTTGATGTATCAAGCGTAATTACACCGCCAGTGATACCATTAGCCACACCCAGCACATCATTGATCGCCACCATGGCACCGCTTCTTGTCTTTCCGATCACGCTCAGGGCAACCAGACCAAAGATCGCATTCGAAGTATTAACTCCCGAAACTGAAACAATGAACTCTTTTGAACCCGCATCCACACCATCCGGATCCACATCACCATCGTCCTCACCCTCACGGTCAAAATCTTTCCTGATAACCAGACGCGCGAGCACCGCCGCAATGGCTGACGAAATACCGGGGAGCCATGCAACTATGGAACCCGCCGCACTGCCTGTGATAATTCCTCTCATGATCCGCTTCCCTGACAATGTCATCTTTGCAAAAGTCTGCGGCGGAATGGTTGAATGTGTGAGCAGGCTTATCACGAGCTGTGACGCGCCAAACAATCCGCTAAGAAGAGGCAGCAGAATTGAAGGTGCACCGAAATTGATGAAAGGTACCATCAATCCTTCCATCTCGAAAGCAAACAACCCAAGCACCCCACTTAGCAGGAACAATACCACTGCATAAGCCTTGTACTTGTAATGGGCAAGCGACCCCTGACCTATGATATACTCGCCTTTTTCTGTCGCTACCATCAGAAAAACTATGAAGATAAGTATCCATGCAATATGTTCCTGCAAAACAGGATACGCAATACTGAATATCGCAGCAAGCGGCAGGACAATTACCATCGAAAATACGACCGAACCCGCACTTCCGAGTGCGGACAGCCGGATTGCCTCTGCGCCGAAACCGTCAAGCAGGAGCCTGTGTCCTGGCAGTACAGCAAGTGCCATATCAGAATCCGGTGCCCCTAAGAACACGGCAGGAATAACATCATGGAACGTGTGTGCAATAGAATTTGACAGGATTATGACAGCAATGTAGAATGGCTGGATGCCATACTCTCCCATCATTGGTGATAGTGCAACAAGGATTAGGGCAAAATTGTTGGTGTGGATGCCGGGGACCAATCCTGAGAAAACACCAAGGAAATATCCCGACAGTACAGACAATAGAATAATAAGAATCGATATTTCACCTGTTAGAAACAATTCATGCACCTTGTGAAATTGTTAATCGGCAGATCATTTGAGTATCTCGTTTATCCTGCGAGCACCATTTTCAAGTTCAACCAATATCAATCCAATACCAGAATTGACTGATGTCAAAACAACAACAAATGATTTTGAACCTGAGCCCATTGCAACCATTCGGCAGTCCTCAGATTCTACAATTATCCGATTTATAGAACCATTTTTTAAACAACTCGTTGCAGTTTCTGCTGCTCCGAGCATCGTTGCAGACATTGCAGCAAATGTTTCAGGATGTGTTCCTGAAAGAGTATTGGCAGCTATAAGTAAACCATCCCTTGTCGCGATTGCTGCAGATTCAATACCATCTACATTTTTGAGGTCTGTTAATACCTCATCAAGCCTTTCAGACAATACTACCATATACACCAAAATTGTAACTTATCAATCCACCCACTTTTTAATTGTAGATTAATTTGATGTTGATAAGTGTTTCGACTTGCGAATATTTTAATCTGATATCTATATTTAAAAAGTAATTCGATATGAGGACATGGAATGAAAATATAGAACACTACAAATACCACAAATGAGAGAGTTTTTAATATATTCTGGATAGAATGAATCATGGCAAAGAAAATCAACCACAGAGGACACTCACCTCCTACGGAGTTGAGTGCCTGCTACGCCCGCAAGGCGTGCAGGGCGCAGAGAACCATTGCTTTTTTTCACTGTGTCCCTCTGTGCTCTCTGTGGCTTTCCGGATCATTCCGGAAGATAATAAAAGGTCTCACAAACGATAGTAGATACATTCATAATCAAAATAACCTCATCTTCGTTTTGAGAAATCATATATACTAACATCCCCTTCGGATATGGAAAGGATGGTCATTTATGAACTTAAAATGCAGCAAATGTAAAAAGGATGCAATTATTTTTCAACGATATTCCGGCATGCACCTATGTAAAAAGCATTTTATTGAAGATGTTGAGCGCAAAATCAAATTGACCATCAGGAAGCACTTCAACATACAGAAAAATGACATAATTGCAATTGCACTCAGTGGTGGGAAGGACAGTGCAGTTCTGTTATACATGCTCCATAAGATATTCGACCATAGACCCGATATAGAACTTGTAGCCATTACAATAGATGAAGGAATAGAAGGCTACCGCGAGCATACGCTAAAAACTGCGAAAGAACTGACTGCAAAATTAGGCATACGCCACATTATCCGCTCTTTTGAGGATGAGTTTGACACTACCCTTGATGAGATCGTATCAAAAGAACGAGAAAAGGGTGCGTGTAGCTATTGTGGAGTCCTTCGAAAAACGCTGCTGAACAAGACCGCAATAGAGATCGGTGCAACAAAACTTGCAACCGGTCATAATCTCGATGATGAAGCACAGACAATACTCCTTAATCATTTGAGGGGGGAAGTTTCACGTATGGTGAAACTCGCACAGCCCCATGCACTTGAAGGGCTTGTACTTCGTGCAAAACCTCTTCGATACATTCCTGAAAAAGAGGTGGCACTCTATGCACTTGTCAACGAACTGCCTGTTGATTTTAGCGAGTGCCCGTATGCCCATGAGGCGATACGGGGTGAAATAAGGGATATGCTAAACGACTTTGAAGTAGCTCATCCGGGTACAAAATATTCCCTGCTTAAGGGTTTTGATACAATTGCGCCAATGATATCAAAGGAATATACGAGCGTAGAGCTTGCAAAATGCAGAATTTGCGGTCAGCCATGCAGTCATGAGATATGTCAGGCATGTAAGTTGCTTGGTCGTGAGTGACATAAGCTCGTTACAAAAGGAACTGGATGAGCGCAAAAAAATGCTTCGTATTTGTATAGCTGCGTAAATTAGATTGTTCGATCTGAAACTGAAGCTAAAACCAATACAAACGCCGCAGGCGGCGGATTCCAAAATCCAACCACAATAAATACAGAGACTTTTTTTATATATATTCTGGATAAATGGATCGTGGCAAAAAATATTCACCGCAGAGAACGCCGAGAGCGCAGAGTTGCAAATCGATATGCAATCCGCCTATGTA
>JAUVET010000110.1 GCA_030594665.1 Methanosarcinaceae archaeon | reverse complement strand
CAGGACATTGTAGACAATGTTGCAGAAAGCCTAAAAGAAGGCAAGAACAAGATTGTAGTAGAAAAAGGACAGATCGTAAAGATAAGCAAGGATAAAAAAGGAATCATAACCCGCGAAGTGTTGACACAGAACTGGACTGATTGGATCGATTACTGGAGCGTGGACTTTGACTTTGAAAGTAAACGAGAGCTCATTGCCATCAAAAATGAAGAGACCGGTGAGGCAGAAGAATACTGGACAGGTGACTTTATCTTTGAAAACGAATGGCAGTCATTCCGCACTAAGAAAGATCGGGGGCTGGAACTGAAAACACCATTCCACGAATGTAAGCCCGGGCGGTATAAGTTGGCGGTCAAGGTTGTGGATATTTTCGGCAATGATACCATGAAAATTATTGAGGTGAGTGTATGAGTGAATCCATTCCTGTAAATCCTGATATTATGCGGTGGGCAAGGGAAACGGCCGGATACAGCATCGAAGATGTTGTTGATAAGATCAAGCGTAAACGTGTGACGGTCAAAGTGGTTCAAGACTGGGAAAATGGTAATGCAAGTCCATCATATTCCCAACTGGAAAAACTTGCCTACAAAATATTCAAACGACCTTTAGCTTTATTTTTCTTTCCGGAACCACCTGAAGAAGAAAATCCAAGGCAGTCTTTTCGTACATTACCCCAGCAGGAAATTGACCTGATAGAACCTACAATGCTCTATCTGATTCGCAAGGCAATGGTACTACGGGAGAATCTAAAAGAATTGTATGACAATGTGAACCCGGCAAAACAGAAAATATTTATTGATCTTGAAATCAAAAGTTCTGATCCAGTATCTAATGTAGCAAAAGATGTGCGGAAATATTTAGGTAGTAGTCTTAATGAACAATATGCATTAAAATCAAATGAAGATGCGTTAAAATATTGGCGTAATTTGCTTGAAGAACATGGGATCTTTATCTTTAAAGATGCATTCAAAGATGACGAATTTTCAGGATTCTGTTTGTATGACAAAGTGTATCCAATCATCTATATCAATAATAGCCAGGCAAAAAGCCGTCAGATATTCACGCTTTTCCATGAGCTTGCACACCTGCTGTTCAGGACCGGTGGGGTTGACTTAAGGCATGATGATTTTGTTCAGGGAATGAGTGGAAACAATAAACATATTGAAGTTTTTTGCAATAAATTTGCAGGAGAATTTCTGGTTCCCTCAGAAGATATTCAAAAACACTTACGCAATCAGAATATAAACGACAATCTGCTGTCCGATCTGGCAAAAAAATATAGCGTTAGTCGTGAGGTCATTCTTCGCAAATGTCTTGATCTGGGATATGTAAGTCAGGCATTTTACGAATCAAAAGTACGAGAATGGAAACCTGAATCACCAAAAAATAAAAAATCCGGCTCAGGTGGCGATTATTATAGAACTAAAAATGCATATCTGGGGGACCGCTATGTTGAAACAGCGTTCAGTAAATATTATCAAGGTGTTATTTCTAAATCGCAATTGTCAGATTATCTCGGAATAAAGGAAGATAATGTGCTTAAATTTGAAGATAAACTGTTAAGCAGGAGCTAGTGCTATGAAATATGTTTTTGACACTGGTCCTCTTATCGACCTTTTCAGGCATTATTATCCGGCAAGATTTCCTACATTGTGGGAGCAGTTTCATGCTCTCGTTTTAGAAGGTGAGCTTATTTCAGTCAGAGAGGTTTATAACGAAATCAACTCTCGAGAAGATGCATTGACAAGTTGGGCAAAAGAAGAAAAAGATAAATTATTTTTAGAACCCACAATTGAAGAATTCCAGTTTGTAAGCGAGATATTCAAAGTAACGCATTTTCAAGCCATGATCCGAAATAAAGAAAGGCTTCAGGGTAAGCCGGTCGCAGATCCGTTTGTAATAGCGCGCGCTAAGGCACTTAATTGTCAGGTAGTAACCACTGAAATATTCAGGGATAATTCTGCGAAAATACCCAATGTCTGCAAATACTTTTCAGTAGAATGCATCAATCTTGAAGAATTTATGGAACAAGAGAGGTGGACTTTTTGATACATGAAATGATAAAGGAGTTATAAAATGGCCATTCACCCTGATTTCCCTCCATCTCCCCACAGCATTTTAAATCCGGATATCCGCTGGTTTCCGGCTGACGAGGCGCTCAGTGAATCAAGTTATGATAAACTCCTGCCTCCTCTTGTGCATGAACTGCGTAAAAAGGTAAAAGTATGGCGGGACAGCGGTTATGATGGTGCAAGCGACACAAGCAAATCCTTGCTTAACTGGTGGTTCAAAACAGAACACCTGCTCCCAAAAGCCGATGGAACAACCGTTTCGTTTCAGTATTATTTCGCGCAACGAGAAGCCGTAGAGACGGTCATTTATCTCTACGACGTTGTAAAAGTAAAAGACAAATACGACCTTCTGCGCTATGATTCTTCAGAGGCCATATCTGCCAGCATGTTTGACGAGGATTGGCGGCGTTTCGTGATCAAAATGGCTACCGGCAGCGGAAAAACCAAAGTATTGAGTCTTGTACTTGCATGGTGTTATTTCCATAAACTCTACGAGCCGGACTCGGAACTGGCCCGCAATTTCCTTATAATTGCTCCAAACATCATCGTACTGGACCGCCTCCGTACTGATTTTGACGGTCTGCGCATCTTTTTTGAAGATCCCGTACTGCCGGATAACGGATATGAAGGACAGAACTGGCAAGACGATTTCCAGTTGACATTACACATCCAAGACAACGTAAACATTACTCGCAAAACAGGGAATATATTTCTAACAAATATTCATCGTGTATATGCCGGAAATGATGTCGAACCCAGTTTTGAAGATGATGACCTGACCGATTATTTCCTTGGTAAGCGACCCACTGGCGAAACAACCGACTCCAAGGTGGATCTGGGAGATATTGTCCGGGAAATTGACGAATTAGTAGTACTTAACGATGAAGCACATCATATCCATGACAAACGTCTGGCATGGTTCAGATCGATCGAAGATATTCACAATAGGCTAAAGCAAAAAGACCATTTCCTCTCCCTACAGGTAGATGTAACAGCAACTCCCAAGCATACCAATGGTGCCATATTTGTACAGACTGTATCCGATTACCCGCTTGTGGAAGCTATAACTCAAAACGTGGTCAAACATCCGGTATTGCCGGATTCTGCCAGCCGGAAAAAACTGATCGAGCGGCAAAGTGCAATTTTTACGGAAAAGTATACAGATTATCTAAATCTGGGAGTTGAAGAATGGCGCAAAGCCTATACTGAACATGAAAAATTAGGAAAAAAAGCAATTCTGTTTGCCATGACAGACGACACGAAAAACTGTGATGAAGTGGCAGAATATCTCGAAGAGCATTTTCCAGAATTAAAAGATTCGGTTCTGGTGATCCATACCAAGAACAATGGTGAGATTTCTGAGGCAAGCACTAAAAAAGCAAAAGACGATATGGAAAAACTCAGGAAGCAGGCCAATGAAATCGATAGCTTGGAGAGCCCATATAAGGCCATTGTATCTGTAATGATGTTAAAAGAAGGGTGGGATGTAAGGAACGTGACCACTATAGTAGGTTTGAGGCCATATTCAGCCAAAAGTAACATCCTGCCTGAACAAACTCTGGGTCGCGGTATTCGCTGCATGTATCCCGGGTCTGGCACAGAAGAATATGTCAGCGTGGTCGGAACAGATGCTTTCATGACGTTTATTGAATCCATACAGATTGAGGGAGTTGAACTTGAACACAGGGCAATGGGTGAAGGAACGGGACCGAAAACTCCACTTATTGTTGAAGTGGATGATAAAAAATCAAAGGAAGAGCTCGATAAACTTGATATTCGGATACCTGTTTTAACTCCACGTATATTCAGGAATTATAAGAATCTTGAAGACCTGAATCCAGACACATTTGGGAGCGCGAAAGTTGAATACAAACAGTTTTCAGAAGAAGAAAAGCGCGATATTGTTTTTAAAGATATAACAACAGGCGAAGCCACACATACAACTACGCTTGATTCAGTTACTATTACTGACTATCGTAATGCGATAGGATATTTCACTCAGAGAATCATGAAAGACCTCAATCTATTCAGTGGTTACGACATATTATATGGCAAAGTCAAGGAATTTATACAAAATATCCTGTTTGATGAGGAAATTAAGCTTGATGATCTAAATACACTGAGAAATCTTTCTGAATTGGAAGCAACAAAGATGGTGGTGGAAACTTTCAAGAAAGAAATCAACGAGCTAACGGTGCAGGACAAAGGCAACGCGAAATTAAAAGATGACTATATAGAATTACTTAAAACAAGACCTTTCACTCCTAAGAATCAGGATTATATTGCGCCCAAAAAAAGTGTATTCAATAAAATAATAGGTGACAGTCAGCTTGAGTTGGACTTTGCCTCTTTTCTTGAAGAATGCGATGACATAATCTCATACGCTAAAAATTATTTAGCGGTGAATTTCCGCATTGATTACGTAAAAGCGGATGGTTATATATCAAATTACTTGCCTGATTTCATCGTCAAAAAAACTGAAAATGAGATATATATAATTGAAACGAAGGGATTGGAAGATCTAAATGTAACACTGAAGATGAACCGCTTAAAACAATGGTGTGAGGACATCAACCAAGCACAAAAAGAAATCATGTTTGATTATGTATTTGTTGATGAGGAAAGCTTCCACAAATATGCTCCATCATCTTTTGAACAACTTGTGAATACGTTTGTGGAATACAAAGATAAATAATAGCTATCGCCACACATAAACGCACTCAAACATTCCTAAAATAACATTAAATACACCATTCAACTTAAACAAGCATGATATTGTGGAAACGCAGAAATAAGTCGGTAAAAGTTTATCAGTTGCCATGGGGAAATAATGTCACAAAAGTCACGTATCTGTTTATCGGCTGGTTCTTAATAGTTGATTAGTTTTGATATACTGATAGAATATTAAACATAAAGATGGAATTATCCCCCATTTAGCGGTTATTATTCAATAAAGTTTTGATAAGTTGTAGTAAAGTGGATTTATTGTCGATTCATTGATAAACGTTAAATCTACGATACAACTTTTACAGGAAATAACTGGTGAAATGCTAGGCTTATATGCATTAAGAATTGATTTGTTACTATGAAGATTCGCAATGCACCCAATGGAGATATCATTCTGTCGGATGTAGAAGCATCAATTCTTGATACGTATGAGATGCAACGCCTGAGACTTTGAATGAGGCTATTACAGCATTATCAGAAAAGAATTACGCATCTTCGAAAGTTTTATTTTTGCTGTCAGATAAAAGAAAGTATGTGGGCAGAAATGAATTAGCAGATGAACTCAATATAAAACCTTCTACTGTTTCATATTACCTGAATTTGATCGAAAAGGTGATGAATGATACAGGTTGCAGAGATGTTCTCCACACAAAAAGGGTCGGAAGGACGAAGTACTGTTTGGTCGATGAAAAATATGGTGGGCTTATACTTGACTTTCAAAGATGTAGTAAAAAACAATACCATGCGACCCAATCGCTGTATGGCCTAGCAAAACATAAACCCCTCTGCTATCGATTTACTTACTTATCCATAAATTCCCCCAAATTCAGCAAAGAGAACAATCTGGCTTGTTTTACATCCATCTCTTCAACCACCATCTCAACTTTCCTACTTGCATTCCCCTGCACAAGAGCAAGACGTATGTCATCTAACTCCTCCACAAGCCGCTTAATGCTTAAGTTAAGATGTTTGCATTTCCATGCCAAATATCTGTAGAAAAGCATACC
>JAUVET010000201.1 GCA_030594665.1 Methanosarcinaceae archaeon | reverse complement strand
TATGGTGAATATCTGCCGCAATGTGGTGAGCAGGTCTGTGTTCAGATTAAAACAAAAAACATACATAAGGGAATTTAGGTTAAGTTGAGTTAGATTGCGATCACACGAGGTAAATTAATGAAAGTTGAAGAATTTGAGTTTCCAGAAGACAGGTTTTATTTGAAAACACATGTGTGGGTGAAGCCACATGAGGACAGGCTGGCGCTAGGAATAACAGAACTGGGTCAGTCGCTATCAAAAGAGATTGTGCATATCGATCTGCCTGAAGTTGGTGATGTGATCCAAAAGGACGATTTTATTATCGCATACGAGACCATAAAGGCTGTTTCGCAGATCTCGCTTCCGTTCGAGTCTACGGTCGTGAATGTCAACGAGGAGTTGTGGGATGACCCGAATATTATTAATGATGACCCTTACAATATATCCATGGTTGAGGTCAAAGGCGATTATCAGGACACGGATTTTATGAGTGCTGCTGATGCGGTCGCATATTATGGCGAATTGATATCAAAAGAGCGGGAACGCTATGAAGGATATTGATCTTATTAAAATTATAGATAATTAACGAATTAACTAACTAACAGATTACGTTTCAATAAATGGAGGATTAATTATGGAAATCGAAGGATATGAAATGCCGGAAGAAATGTATTATACCAAGGAACATACCTGGGCGAAGGTAGAGGATGATGGCAACGTCAGGGTAGGAATGGACGCATACGGCGCAACGGCTGCTGGAGCGATCGAGTTCATTGACATGCCAATGGAAGATGATGAATTTGAAGCAGGTGAAGCATTTGGGTCACTGGAATCTGCAAAATGGGTCGGCGGGCTTATCATGCCTGTTGGCGGAACGATCGTTGAGGTCAATGAGGATGTCGAAGACGATCTTGAAATGCTGGCCGAAGATCCGTATGAGGAGAGCTGGTTAATACTTATTGAGCCGTCCAATCTGGATGATGACCTGGCGAAACTTATCCACGGTGATGATGTAAAACCGTGGTTAGAAGAGGAACTCGCATAAAGGTAAGTGGGGCGATTGCCCCTTCTTTTTTACTATTTTTTTGACATAAGCAGAAACAATAAGCGATAGTGTATTGCATAACACAATACGAAGGTAAGGAAGTAACTTATTCGTTTGATTGTACTGATTTTGTTGCCTCAAACAAAGAGAATTAGGTGCTCTGAGATTATAGATGGCATCACTCCTGTATGGGAATAAGTGAATTTAGTCCCAAGGCCATAAACAATTCCTCTTGCTCTTTTAACCAATGTATGGTGTCTT
The DNA here is from genome assembly GCA_030594665.1 of Methanosarcinaceae archaeon. The sequence continues at coordinate 2,590 of JAUVET010000201.1, read as the reverse complement.
TTGCAGTTGTTGGTAGAGCACACAAATTTGGGTTGAATGGTGTGACTAATGTATCAATATTGGGAGGTGCAAAATAAGTCTTACCCCAAGGCACAACGACTGAATATCCAGATTTGTTATGTTCAACTACCGTTGTCCCATAAATTGATTCTTTTTTAGGAGCAATACTAAAGTTCAATTTCAAGGTATGAACTTTCTCTTTTGCTACTTTTGCCCCCAATTGTAAAACTAAAAGGTTTATAATTGGAATTTTTGCATTTCCTTCCCCACTCACATCATATTTTGCTGTCACAGCTACATTGAGTTCAACGTTATCCAATTTAAAGTAACCTTGTTCATCTTCATGCTTCTTTTGAGCTTCTATCAGTTCTGTCTTAACTTGATAAATGAACTCCTCAAGTTTTAAATCATGCATTATTAACCCCCAGAAAATAATGTTTCTGTAGAATAGTGTTGTAATTAAACTTATAACTTTGTATCGAGATTTAATTTAACAGTGGCTGATAAGAACACAGCATCCAGCGGTTAAATGGGTGTCATGAAAGCACATGCGGTAACGGTGATTAATGACATAAATAAATACAAGCTGTCCTAAAACAAATTTTTATTACACAATTCTACTAAATTTATGGACAAATTCACAGTGTTTTTGACATTATAGTTAATAGTTCATGAGTTTATAATTGACATAAACGCCATCATAAGAAGCTATTGAATTTTTGTAAATACTTGCGGAAAGTGAGCATTAGCATCCTTTCGCTGCCGATCGGATTTCAATCCAAGGTCGTTGACTTCAATTCCTACAACCGATACGTCCATTCATCCGATTCATACTTCGGCAACAGTTCCTGCGCCATCTTTTCCTCGCTTTCACTTGGTCTTGAATCGACAAGTTTTACGTCAAACAGTTCCTCGAACTTGCGCCGCATCACTTGTTTTACTTCTTCCACATCCGGTTTTTCGGGCAATTCCTTATCCATCCATGTCATTCCTTCTTCAATGGATGCAACCTGTTTATCGCTGATCTTCTCGATCGGGATATTTGTGATACGAAGCATATCCTTTATGTCGAAATCCAATAACAGGGTGCCGTGCTGGAGAAGTTTGCCATTCCATCTTGTTTGTGCATTACCTGAGATCTTCTTGCCGTCAACTATTATGTCATTAATAGGTCTGAACTCTGCGTTCAATCCATACTCGCGCAGGGTCTCTATGAGCATGCCGAGTATCTGGTGGTATGAATCCGTAACATCTATCGGGAACAATTTGTCATCCACAGTACCGATGACACCGTAATTTATCTGGCGTCCCCAATCATCCGAGTATGCAAGTCCACCGCCGCTTGTTCGCCGAACGATCGTATAATCCTTACATCTCTCAAGGGCCAGTTCCACGGCAGCTTTTTGGAAATATCCCAAAATGATGGACTTTGTCGGGTCCCAGAATATCAGGGTATTTCCCTCATCGTTTTTCAGAATGGCTTCGTTCATTGCCATCATGTACCTTATGTCCACCTTTCCGAAATCGATTACTCTCCATTCTTCCATTCGATCACCTTTATTGTAGTACTCGATACTGCTAAAGTTAAACTTAAATAAATTAAATAAACTAAATCTCTGACATAGTGCTATATTCCAACACGGTAGAGACCGGATATGTGGTAACTTCAATACCTGTCTCTTCCACGGCTGCGATAGCATTAACACCTACAAAAACAGGAAGTCCTGATTTACCTACCTCGACCGGCGCACCAAAGAGTGACTCTCCATTTTTGCCTATTGTGACTGCACCGTTTATGTCTGACTTCTTTGCCAGTTCCAGCACACTTTGGGCTTTTTCAGCGGCTACTGCAGGAATCTGCCGCATATTTGCAAGCATCGTACCTGTACCTGTTTCAAGTACATCCAGAACAGATGTTGAATGCCTGCTCATAAATATCCTGATCGGGTCAATTGATGTGCCGCTATACGATATGAGGTCATGGAATCTGGTAGGTTTATGATCCTTAAGTTCCAGTATTCCGCCGTGGGCAGGTTCAACCGGAATGCCGTTCTTAAGCAAAAGTCCATCAAATGTTATGCTGCAAACAGTTGCTATTGCCACTTTACCTTCCTGGACATAGACATCTGTGTTGGAATTCTCATCAAATATCCTGACGCGGGGGCTGATCGCTGCACCGCCTTGTGCGGCATATCTCATAATCTCTGCAACATCGTCAAAATCGTCCTTGTCGATATTGGACATGTTCACAATGACTTTTCCGGTTTTGGATTCAAGGTCGTAATCGGTCTTGTATATCAGATCTTCAATGCGTGTGATAACAAAACCAAGGCGGTCGCTAATAAGCGCTTCCTTGAGTTCTTTTTGACCCGAATCAGTCACTGTGCGCCCGGCATACCCGTGTTTTTGGGTAAGTCCACGCTCATCCAATATCCTTAAATGGTAGCGGACGGCACGTTCACCTATGCCATATCCGCGGTCATTAAGTTCATCAGCGATGTTCCTTGCGCCGATTGGCTTGTCGTTTTCGCTGATCACTCTCATTATTTCAATGAGTTTGCGCTCTATCTGTGGGTCTGTCATTGTTTAT